>NZ_DBFEGU010000218.1:0-6540 GCF_048329335.1 Eggerthella sp.
CATCCGCGCGCTTCGCGAGGAGCGCGGGCTCACCCAGCGCCAGCTCGCCGACGCGCTCGGCGTCACCGACAAGGCCGTGTCCAAGTGGGAGCGCGGAGGCGGCTGCCCCGACGTCGAGCTTTTGCCCGGCCTGTCCGAACGCTTGGGAACTCCCGTGGAAACGCTGCTCGACGGCCGCCTGGCCGTCGATGCCCGAACGGGAGGAACCATGAAACGCACCGCATTCCGCGTCTGCCCCGCCTGCGGCAACGTGATCGTCACCACCGGCGACGCCGAAGTGTCCTGCTGCGGCAGGAAGCTGCCCCCGCTCGTCGCCTTGCCAGCCGACGAGGCGCACGCCGTGCACGTCGAGCCGATCGAGGGCGACTGGTACGTCACCTTCGACCACGAGATGAACAAGCAGCACCACCTCGGCTTCGTCGCCGTCGTGGGCTTCGACCGCATGGCCGTCGAAAAACTCTACCCCGAGCAGGGCGCCGAAGCGCGCCTGCCCCGCCTCGCCGGCGCGAAGCTCTACACGTACTGCACGGCCCACGGCCTCATGCGGCACGAACCCGCGCGCCGCTAGCGCGCGGGACGCATCACCACCGCGCATGCCGTCTGCACGAGGCCGATCACCAGGTAGATCACCGAGACCGGATTCGGCAGGTACACGAGCTCGAACACGCACCAGACGATGAGCAGCGCGCCGGCCAGCAGCGCCCACGAACGCGCGCGCCCATCGCTGCGCGCGAACAGCACAGCGGCCACGAGGTTTGCCACCCCGTTCACGAGCGCAAGGGCAAGCCCCGGCCAGAACAGATCGGCCGTCATATACGCAGGCAGCGGCATCCGCTGAATCAAGGGCACCATGAGGTCGAAGAAGCCGAAGAGCTCGCCGAACGCGGGCGGCAGGATGCCCGCAGCGCCCGCCATCATGAAGCCGCCGCACACCACCGCGCACACCCCGTTGAACACGCAGATGACGCGCACGATGCGGCGCGCCGCGTTCATGCGCGCTCCGCGCTTCCCGCCGGCACCGCGGCGGCGTCAAGCGCGCGGACGCGCGCCGCGACCGGCGCGATGGCGGCGCGGTCGGTGCCGTCGAAGCCGCCGCGCATGCCCTCGAGCATCTCGGCGGTGCGCGGGTCGGCGGCGGCGTTTTTCTCCTGCATCTTGAAGAACAGCTTCATGGCCAGCTTGTCCGGCAAGCCCAGGCGCTCGTAGGCGAACCCGCCGCGCAGGTAGAAGCGCTCCACGTCGTCGAACTCCGGCGACGGCAGCTCCTTGGCAAGCGCCTCTTCCACCATGTCGGTCCATTCCACGGGCGTCGCGCCCACTGCGAACACGACGAACCGCGTCTGCAGATGCTTCTCACGGGCGCGCGCAAGCCACTTCTTGCCCGCGAGCCCTCCCGCATGAAGCCATCCGCCCAGCACCACCACGTCGAAACCGCTTGCGTCGAACCGCGGCTCGTCGCCGAGCGACACCGCCTGGCACCCCAGCTCCTCCGCAAGCCACTCCGCGTAGCGCTTCGTGAACCCCGTCTGCGACGAATACACAACCACCGTGCTCATGCCCGCTCCCCTCCTCGAATGCCCCGCCCCGCCGCCGTATGCGCCCGCGCGAACCGCTCGACGTGGGCGGCGAGCCGCGGTTCGGCTTCCTCCCATGTCAGACCCGCATGCATGAGCATGAACGGGACGCCCTGCAGTTCGACGGCCATCTGCGCGGCGTCGTCGCGGACGAACTCGCCCGTCGCCATGAGATGCTCGAAGATGGTGCGCTGCAGCGCCATGGGCTGCTCGACGAACACGAGGCGGTAGACGCGCCCCGCCTCCTCGCTCTCGAACTGGCTGATCACCAGCAAATGGCGCAGGCGCACCATGTACGGATCCTCGAAGAAGTAGCGAAACGACGGCAGCACCATCTCGTGTATGCGCTCGGCGTTCATCTCCTCGTACGGCGTCGCGTCGTCGGAGACGTCGAACAGGATGCTGCGCTCTCCGAAGAACCGACGCGTCCGCTCCAGCGCATCGCGCACGATGGCGTCGAATATGGCCTGCTTGCCGGAAAAATGGTTGTACAGCGACGCGTCCTTGATGCCGACGGCCGCCGCGATGTCGCGCACCGACACCGCATGGAAGCCGCGCGATGCGAACAACGCGAACGCCTCCTCGACGATGCGTTCCTTCGTGTCCTTCCCCCGCATGGTCTCTCCTCTACAAAACTAGCGACTGCTAGTATATTAACTAACAATCGCTAGTTTTTCAAGGGATGACGCTCATTCCCTTTGTCATCCTGAGCGGAGCGCCGCAGGCGCTCAGTCGAAGGATCCCGCGTGGCGACAGCCGTAACGCTAACAGCTAACGCCGCACGGTACCCTTCGCGTTCCCGCTTCGCGGTGCCTCCCTGCGCTCGCTTCGCGTGCTCGGGAGTTCGACAGTACACCGGACTGTCGAATGCTTGCGCTCGCTCAGGATGACGGGGGAGTTGCCTCCCTACTCCTTCTGGAACTCCTCCAACATCTCGGCGAGCACTTCTACATGGGAGCGGCGAGAGCGCGTGGCGGTTCCCACCAGCGCCACGGACTCGCAGTCCCCGTAACGGTCGAAGAACTGCGGCACGGCCTCACGCTCGCGCATGTCCTCGCGGTAGGCATCGGCGTAGGCGTCCCACCCGATGTTGCCGTGGATATAGCGCTCCATCATGGTGGGCGCCGGGGCGAACAGCTTGTCGTGCACATAACGGGCATGGACGAGCTCCTCGACGAAATAGGCCAGGTCGTCACGCTTCGTGAAGCCGGCCAGCTGGTTCGTGTTCTTCAGCCTCGTGTCCACCACGAGGTCGACCTTCCAGTCGACGAGGCGCTTGAAGAACTCTTCTGCCGAAGTCTCGTAAGCGCTGATGGTGTGGATGTGCATGAGCGGATGCTCCTTCGCGTCAATCGTTTCCTCCGGTACGTTACCCCAAGTTATGCCGGCGCGCGGGCGCAACGGTGCACTGTGGACAAAACGAGAAGCCTTCGTCATTGCGCCGCCATCCGGCACATTTTCCCATCGATGAAAATCTTCCCCTCTTCGATAAGCATTTACGCTCGAAAACGCACCGATTGCGTTTACAATACAGAAGGCATGCTCAACGGATCATTGAAACGGAGCGCACTTCTTGGACACGAAAGAAGCGCTGAAGTCGTTCGAGCTCGACGCGCGACTGTTCTACGACGCTATAGCGTTCAGCACGGACGACTACCTGTACATCATCGACATGCAACGCGATATCGCGCTCGTCTCCGACAACATGCGCGACGACTTCGACCTGCCGGACAGCCTCGTTCCCGGCCTCATCCCTCTCTGGAGAGAACTCATCGTCGAACGCGATCGGAAGCGCTTCGATGATTCGATCGACAGCATGCTCTCAGGGGAAACCGACTGCCACGATCTCGAATACCAGGTGAAGAACGCCCTGGGAGAAAGTATCTGGGTGATGTGTCGCGGACTTCTGAAGCGCGACGAGAACGGCCAGCCGACGATGTTCGCCGGCGTGGTCACCTGTCTGGAGCGCAAGGGTAAAATCGACTCGGTCACCGGGCTGTTCACGCACGACGAATGCACGAACCTCATCGATCGGCTCATCGCCTGCGAATCGCAGGGCGGCGTCATGCTGTTGGGGCTCGATGACTTTTCTCGCATCAACCTGCTGAACGGCCACGCTTTCGGAAACACCGTGCTCAGAATGTTCGCCCAGTCCACCCAACGCCTCATCCCCGAAGGAGCGTCCATGTTCCGCCTCGATGGCGACGTGTTCGCTATCGTGATGGACGGCGCCGGCTGCGCCGCCATGGAAGAGCTCTACCACGCCATCCACGTGGTTGCGAACCGCCAACACACCATCGACGACTTGAGCTTCTTCTGCATGGTGTCGGCCGGCATCGCGATGATCGGCCAAGACGCCCAGAGCGCCCAGGATCTGCTGCGCAACGCGGAGAACGCGTTGGAAGAGAGCAAACAGCGCGGCAAGAACACTTCCACGTTCTTCTCGTCCGCGACGATCGCGACGAAGCTTCGCCGCCTGGAGATCAGCGACTACATGCAGTCTTCCGTCCTCGACGATATGAAGAACTTCGAGCTGTACTACCAGCCGCTCGTATGCGCGGAAACCATGGACATCGCCGGAGCGGAAGCGCTTTTACGTTGGAGTTCCAAGGAGCACGGCCAGCTCTCGCCGGTGGAGTTCATTCCCGTGCTGGAGTCGTACGGGCTCATCGGCCAGGTGGGCCGCTGGGTGCTGGAGCAGTCGTTCACGCAGTGCAAGCGCTGGTCGGAAACGCATCCCGGCTTCATCATGGACGTGAACATCTCCTACCTGCAGCTGCTCGACGCCGACTTCGTGCCGTTCGTGGAGCAGCTCGTCGAGCGCACCGGGGTCGACCCGGCGTCCATCGTGCTGGAGATGACCGAGAGCTACTTCGTCACCGACATGGACGCGCTGCGCGCCACGTTCGACCGTCTGCGCTCCATCGGCATCCGCATCGCCATGGACGATTTCGGCACCGGTTACTCGTCGCTTGGCCTGCTGGCCCAGTCGCCCGCCGACATCGTGAAGATCGACCGCCTGTTCATCAAGGACATCCACCGGGAAGCGTTCAACCGCGCGTTCATAGACGCGGTCATCGAGCTGTGCCATAGCGTGGGCATCGAGGTGACGGTCGAAGGGGTGGAAGAACCCACCGAGCTCGACGCCGTGCGCGCCATCGGCGCCGACAGCATCCAGGGTTTCTTCGTCTCGTGCCCCATTCCGGCGCATAGCTTCGAGGAACGGTTCATCACGCCGCAGACGGCCTCTTAGTCCCGCGTCTTCCAGCGCATCAGATCGATCTAGGCCCGCGCTCGCAAAGGCGAGCCCAGGCGCGCAAGCTCCCCTGCCACCGTCTCGACCAACAGGGGCAGCGCCGCATCCACTTTCGGAGTCAGCCCCACGGTGACCACGGCAGGCGATGGGTTCTCCACCTGCATTCCCAGGCACAGGCCCTCGGCTTCGTAGCCTAAAAGCGCAGCGGCGTCGAACAGGTCGACCAGCTTGAGATCGTGCAGCGACGCTGTTGCCCCCGAATGGCGCGCCATGGCATCGGGCTCGAAGCGAAACACCGTGCCAGGATCGGCATCGGTGCCGTCAACTGCATCCACCGTGATGATAACGTCGTACTCGCGCACGCGCTCGATCATGTTGAGCGAGAGGCAACCCAAATCGAACAGCTCCACGTTGTCGGGAATATCGTATCGCGTCAGCAGCTCCTCGTACACGGCAGGGCCTACGCCGTCGTCGAGCATAAGCTTGTTGCCAACGCAGAACACCGCGATGCGCCGGGCAGCACCCACCTTACGCCCCCACCGTCGGGCGGATGACCAAGTTGTAGTACGTCGCCGCCGCGATCATCGCGATCCCTGCGATCACGCTCGCTATCGTCCAGATGCGCTCGCGCTTGAGGTACGTCTCCTTGTCCTGACCGAGGCTCGCCGCGCGATGCGCCGCGAAGGGCTGGCCCAGGATGGCGAACACCACCGTGCCCACCGTCAGCGTGAGCAATACGATCAACGCGATGCCTATTGCCAGCGGCGTGCGCTCGGTGAATGCCGCATAGAACGTGTTGTCGGCGAACAGCCAGATGGGATAGAACAGGATAGCGGCCCACATGCCGTGCGCGGGGCCCCAGATAGGCGGCAGGAACAGCGCGCCGATGTTGAGCCGGGGAATACCCTCGAGGAACTTCTCTTCGCGAGCGATCTGTTCGTCGGTCAATTCAGTCACAATTCGTTATCCCTTTCGTACCTTCGTCGATTGTCTGCCATTATAGACGAGGAAGTCCCGCACATGAGGGGGCTTTAGCCGAGCGGAAGGAGACGTCATGAAGCTGCTGGCAATCGCAGGGTCCCTGCGCGAGAACAGCTATAACCGGCAACTGGCCGAAGCGGCCGGAGCCCTGATGCGCGAGAAGCACCCGGAGGTCGGATACGGCATTCTCCGCTGGGAAGACGTGCCGTTCATGAACCAGGATATCGAGCATCCCGCCCCCGAAGCGGTGACGCGCGTGCGCGAGGCCGTTCGCGAAACAGACGGCTTGTGGCTGTTCAGCCCCGAGTACAACCACGCGATCCCCGGACCGCTGAAGAACCTCCTGGACTGGCTGTCGCGCCCCGTAAGCGCCACCGAAGCGCAGGTGCTGGCGGAGAAGCCCGTCGCGCTGGCCGGCGCGAGCATCGGCATGAGCGGCGCCTCGCATGCTCAAGATCAGCTCGTGGGCATGCTGAGCTTCCTCGACGCGCACGTGATGAACAAGCCGCGCCTGTGCATCCCCCATATCGCCACGCAGGCCGACGAGCAGGGGCGCCTCAAGCTGGAATCCTCGGCACCCTACCTCGAAGCCCAAGCCGACGCCTTCGTCAGGTTCGTCGAGCGCGAACAGGGCTAGCGAGGACCTCCCTCATCTTGAGCGCGTGTCGAGGGGACGGGGGATTTGACACACGAAGTCCCCTGGTGCGTCAAATCCCCCGTCCCCTCCAC
>NZ_DBFEGU010000219.1:0-6441 GCF_048329335.1 Eggerthella sp.
TGGTGGCCGCTGCGCAACGGGCGGACGCGACGTACCTCGTTACCAACGACGAGGCGCTCATCAAGCACGCCCCCGTCGCCGCGCTCGCCCCGGCCGACGCGTTGGCGCTGCTGAAAGCGACGTTGTAGAAACGACGGGGGGGGGGGCGACGTCCCCCCCCCTTACAACTTGTTGTTATCCCTGCCGCTCGCGTTTCTTGGCGGCCCAGCCGGGGATTTCCCGTTGTTCCGGGCGCGTCAGGGCCAGCGCGTCGGGCGCCACGTCCTTGGTGATGCAGGAGCCCGCGCCGATGATCGCGCCCGCGCCGATGTTCACCGGCGCCACCATCATGGTGTCGCTGCCGATGAACGCACCGTCGCCGATGGTGGTGGCGTGCTTCTTCTTGCCGTCGTAGTTGCAGGTGATGGACCCGGCACCGACGTTCACATCTTCGCCGATGGTCGTATCGCCGATGTAGGACAGGTGCGGCACCTTCGAGCCCTTTCCCACCGTGGACTTCTTGATCTCCACGTGGGTGCCGGCCTTCGCGCCCTCGCACAGATGCGCCGCCGGACGCAGGTACGCGCGCGGACCGCATGTGGCGCCGTCGTCGATCTGCGCTTCTACGGCCACCGTCTCGTCCACGACGCAGCCGCAGCCCACCGTCGTGTCGGTCAGGCGCGAGTCGGGGCCGATGACGCTGTCCTCGCCGATGCTGGTGGCGCCCATGAGCGTGACGTTGGGCAGCAGCTCCACGTCCTGCGCGATGGCCACGTCCGGACCGATCCATACCAGCTCAGGGTCGATCATGGTCACGCCAGCCGCCATATGCGCACGGTTGATGCGACGCTGGGCCAGCTTCGTGGCCTCGGCCAGCTGGATGCGCGAGTTCACGCCCAGGCACTCGGCAGGGTCGTCGCAGGCCAACGCCAACACGGGACGGCCGGCGTTGTGACAGATCTCCAGCACGTCGGTGAGATAGAACTCGCCTTGCGCGTTATCGTTGCCCACCTGCTCGAGCGCGTCGAACAGCGCCCGCGCATCGAAGCAGTAGAACCCGGAATTGCACTCGCAGATGGCCGCCTCCTCGGGCGTGGCGTCCTTCTGCTCCACGATGCGCGCCACCGCTCCCTGCTCGTCGCGCACGATGCGCCCGTAGCCGAACGGGTCGTCCAGCTGCATCGTAAGCACCACCACGGCCGCGTCGTTCTCCTCGCGCACGGCCGCAAGGCGCGCGATGGTATCGGCCGTGATCAGCGGGCAGTCGCCCGACAGCACCACCAGCGAGCCGTCGAAATCGGCTAGAGCGTCCTTGCACACGGCCACGGCGCCCGCCGTGCCGTTCTGCTCCGTCTGCACCACGGTTTGCGTGTCCGCCACCAGCGGCTCCACCTGCTCGCGCGCATGTCCCACCACGGACACCACACGCTGGACGCCTGCCTCGCGCGCCGCGTCCACCACCCAGCGGACAAGCGGCTTGCCCAACACCTCATGAGCGACCTTCGGCTTTTTGGACTTCATCCGGGTGCCCGCACCTGCGGCCAACACGATAGCGGCAGCTTCCATATCGCTCCTTCGCAACGCAGTTCATCAAGGTTAAAAAGTATAGCGCAACAGCACGATCACCGTTCGTTTCGAGAGTCGGTATCGCCCGACACGCCCTCCACGTCCTCTTCCTCGTGGTGCAAGGCGCGGCGCAGCGCTTCCTCGCCGCCCTCGCGCAGAAGAGCCTCCTCCACGCTGAGCAGCGGAGGCTTTCCTTCGTCGTTGAAATCCTCCTGCACTTTTTCAAGCAGGTCGTCCTTGCCCTCCTCTTTCAGCACACGCACCACCTCGTTGCGCACCGCTTCGCGCACGTCCCCGATGGAGCCGCCGCCCAAAAGACCGGTCGGCCCTAGATCCACGACGATCTCGAACACGCCGCCGCGCTTCTTCGCCGCCTCGAGCTCGCTCTTGATGGCGGGATGATCCTCGATGCCGCGCAGCAGCTCCTCCGACTCGCGCGCAACCTCGCTGCCGGCAGTCTGACGAGCCACGTCGTCGCTCGAAGCCGAAACGTACGCCACGCCGCGCTTCTGCGCAGCCTTCGCCTGCAGCAGCAGGAACACGAAGCCCAGCACGCCCGCAAGCAGCGAGGCCGCCAGAATGGCCAGCTTCGCCGTGGCGATGTGCATCTCGTCGGTATAAGCAAGATTCGCCACGAAGATGGCCATGGTGAAGCCGACGCCTCCCAAGATGCTGGCTCCCAGCATATGGAACCAGTTCACGTTCTCGGGCAGCGAGGCCAGCTTGCTCTTGACGATCGCAAAGCTCATCAGCATGATGCCGAGCGGCTTGCCCACCAACAGGCCCAGCATGACACCGTACAGCACCGGATCCGTAAGCATGGAGCCGATGTCCATACCCGTGAAGCTGACATCGGCATTGGTCAAAGCGAACAAGGGCAGGATGCCGAAGTACACCCACGGATACAGCTTGTGCTCGAGACGAGTCGCCGGCGGCACAACCTGGCGCGTCACCTGGCTGAGATCCGCTACGGTCTTGATGTAGTCGCCCTGCGCGATGACGGGCGTCTCGGGCTGGAACGCGTCGCGCGCCTGACGAACCTTGTCGCCCGACCACGAGATGAAGCTCTCGAGATTAACGCGCGACCCCGACGGGATAACGAACGCCAGCAACACGCCCGCAATGGTGGAGTGAACGCCCGACATGAACACGCAGTACCACAGCACGGCACCCACCAGCAGATACGGCACCAACGAGTAGATGTGGCTGCGGTTCATCAGCACCAGCACCACTAGCACGGCGGCGGCCATGCCCAGCCAGAACATCGACGGGCTGTGGCCGTAGAAGACGGCGATCACCAGGATGGCGATGATATCGTCGGCCACGGCCAGCGTGCTCAAAAACACGCGCACGCCGCTGGGAACGCGGTTGCCCAACAAAGCCAGGATACCCAGCGCGAACGCGATGTCGGTGGCGGTGGGGACGCCCCAGCCTTGCACGGTTTCGGGATTCGTCGCGTTGAACACCAGGTAGATGCCGATGGGGGCCAGCACGCCGCCGATGGCAGCCATGATGGGCAGCAGCGCCTGGCGGATGTTCGTCAGCTCGCCCACCGTCAGCTCGTATTTCACTTCCAAGCCCACCAGCAGGAAGAACACAGCCATGAAGATGTCGTTGATCACGTGCGCCAGCGACATGCCCGCGAACGCGTCGCCGAAGAAGAAGCCCGCCTCGGTGTGCCAGAACTCCAAGAACGCCTCGTACGCGCCCGTGTTCGCCACGATGAGCGCCACGACGGCCGCCAGCAGCATGACGCCGGCCGCCTTCGTCGACGAGTGGGTGAATTGGATGAGTTTCCTGTATCGTGCCTGATGACGCTGCACTTCGTTGATGAAAATGCGCTGCGTTCCGTCTTGATTCTGTTCGGTCATGTCGCCCTTTCGGCTTCGTCGTTTGCCGTATTATCCCCCAATTACCTGGTGCGTCCGCTCGATTGTTACCCGTTTTTAGATCGATTTCACAACAAAGTAAAATGCCCGGCCAAAATATCATGAATTGCGCTATTCTGTACTCATCAGCTTAGGCGTTAGGAGTCGGCTTGGGATTCGCGTGGAGGGCATATCACCCATTCGCTCGTATGACCAGGTGCGATGACAACGACCGAGCTGTTTTTTTATTCGCAACGAGGTAAGAGGTGATCGCTATGAGCATTACCGTCACCGGACGCAAAATGCCTGTAACCGACGCGCTGCGCGAGTACGCCGAGGAGAAGATCGGCAATTCCATGAAGGTCATGGACATCGATCCGCTCGTAGCCGAAATCGTGCTGTTCGTTGAGAAGAACCCCGCCAATCCTCGCCCTGCCGTCTGCGAAGTCACGCTGCGCACGAAGGGCCACATCATTCGCGTCGAAGAACACGAAGAGGATATGTACGCCGCCATCGACGTGGCCGCCGCCAAGGTCGTCCGCCAGCTGCGCAAGTACAAGACGAAGGTGGTCGACCGCAAGCTGCGCGCCGCCGACGAGACCATCCGCATCGAGCCTTCCGCCGCCGGCGAGCTGGACGTTGACGGGCTCATGCAGGAACTGTCCGACGACGAAGTGGTGCGCGTGAAGACGATCGAGTTCGAGCCGCTGACCGAAGAGGAAGCGCTCGTGAAGATCGACCTCTTGGGCCACGACTTCTTCGCCTACACCGACCGCGACAGCGGCCTCGTGAACGTGCTGTACCGTCGCGACGACGGCGGCTACGGCCTCCTCAAGCAGGCGGAGGAGTAAGCGGTTTCGCCTCCCCAACCTCGCACGAACGAACGCCGGCGGATTCCACATCGCCGGCGTTTTCCTTTGCCGTGCGCGCCGCCCTCAGTCGGCGAACAGGTCGATGAGCTCCTGCTTCGAATGCACGCCGAGCTTCGCGTAGATGTTCTTCATGTGCGTGCGCACCGTGGCGGGCGAGCACACCAGCTCGTCGGCGATGAACGCGGCCGAGCGGCCCCGCGCAAGCTGCAGCATGATCTCCGACTCGCGCGCCGTGATGCGGTATTCGGCCGCCAGCTCTTCGGCGCGCGCCGCGAAACGATCCTCCCCGGTGACCACGATCACGCGCTTCTCGTCGGTCGACGGTCGCCGCCGCGTCAGGTACAGCAGCAGCATGGAAAGCCCGTACACCGCCGCGATGGTGACGATCCAGTACAAACCCTCGGCCTCGCTGCCCGACACCTCTCCCAGCCAATAGCCCGCCATGCCGAACAGCAGCTGCGACAGGCGGATGCACGCCGTGGCGAACGCGAACAGCACGTACGTCTTGAGCTTCTTCCGCTGTATCTGGCACAGGATGAAGTACAGCGCGCTGAACGAGATGAACTCGTACACGAGCACCAGCAGGCCCTGGAGCGCTTGCGAAGCCCAGCTTCCCAGCGTGAGCGGCAGCAGCACCACCAGCGCCAGCAGTATCGGGAACAGATAGCGGTACAGCCGCTCCACGTCCACCGCGCGGGCGACGACGACCACGACGAAGCAGAACACGAGCGCCGCCGAAATGGCCCCGACGGCGGAGATGATGCCCGACCCGTCGGTGGCGACGCCGAGGAAGAACCCGTTGAGGATGCTCACCGTCGCCTCGAGGACGATCGAGACCACCAACGCGTCGGCGATTCCCATCGCACCCTGGCGATATGCCTTGAACGTCGCGGGCGCCGCGTCGTCTTCGGAGGAATCGAGCCACGCGCGGCCCCTCGCGCGCAGCAGCAACGCGACCGCGCCGACGAGCAGCACGCCCACCGCGACGACGAACGGCACGCCCATGAGGCTGCCGCACGCCAACGTGATCACGCTTTTCACCAGCATGCCCAGCGCCAGGATGCCCGCGATCCGCGCCGGCGTCTGATGGGCCACCACCTCGAGCCACGAGAGGTTCAAGCACGTCGATGCAACGCCGTACGTCAGCGCCAGGAGCACGAACACCCCCGATGAGCCGGGGGCGATCCAAGGAGCCACGGCGGGAGCGGCAACCAGGAGCAGCAGCAGCGCCGGCAGCACCACGGGCAGGCGGAAGCCGGGGATGAGGCCCTTCCACGCAAGCGCCATCACCGTGAGCGCGCACAGCAGCGACGACAGTGCGGTTGTCATGGAGAACGACATGTCGGCGATGAACAGCGTGGACGTGGGAACCGAAGCGAGCGCCGAGGAGTACAGCAGGGAATTGGCACCCCGGAACAGCCCGTATCCCAGCGCAAGCGCCAGCGTCCGACCGTTGACGAAGAACCGGCGGTAGTCTGCTGCCTGCGTTGCGTAGCGGCTGTCTTGCATGATCCCCTCTCGCGTCAAGTACCTCCGTATTCTAACCGTTGAACGGCCCCGATGCCCCGCACACCTCGCGCCTCAAACGGCCAAAACGAAAAATACCGCAAAACAGGGCAGAGGCGAAACGGGGCGAAATACCGCAAAAGGCGGCACGGTGAACCGCCGTCTTCGAGGCAGAATCCAGAAAGCAAGGGAACGGGGCGAGCGGATGCGCGCCCCTCTGTCAGAAGGGATGAACCATGGAAGAACAATCTCAGGGCAAGCAGCTCAACCGACGCTCGTTCATTCAAGGTATCGCGGCGACGGGCGCTCTCGGCATCATGGCGGGCGCGGGCCTGTCGGGATGCGCGCCGCAGCAGCAAAGCGCCGCCGCCGAAGCGCCGCAGCAAGAGGCGGGTGCGAGCGCAGGCGAAGTGCACGAGTGGGTCGACGCGGTATCCTCCGCAAGCTTGGCCACGAACAAGTACACCACCTTCACCGAAACGCAGCTGCAAGACGCCGTCATGGCGTACCAGACCGAATGCGTCGTCTCCACATCGAACGAGGACGGCACGCCGAACATCGCCATCTTCGTGCCCGCGGCCATGATCGACGGAACGTACGTCGCGTTCGCCTGGGCCGAAAACCAGACGAAGGCGAACTTCGAGCGGGCG
>NZ_DBFEGU010000220.1:0-4456 GCF_048329335.1 Eggerthella sp.
AATCGACCCGGTACGCCACCACGTCGGCGCCGGTTTCCTCGGCGCGCCGAACGACTTTCTCAAGCAGCTGCGGTTCGGCGAAGTCGTCGGCGTCGAAGAACGCGAGGTAGCGTCCGCGCGCCACGTCCAGTCCGGCGTTGCGGGCGGCGCCCTCGCCCTTGTTCTCCTGGTGGATGACGCGCATACGATCGTCTCGGGCGGCCATGTCGTCGAGGAGGCTTCCCGTGCCGTCGGTGGATCCGTCGTTTACGCAGATGAGCTCGAAGTCGGCCAGCGTTTGGGCCAGCACGCTTTCGACGCACTGGCGGATATGGCGTTCGCCGTTGTAGGCCGGTACGATGACGGAGACGAGGGGGGTGTCGCTCATGACCGCTCGCTACCTTCCCGAGCGCGCGTCGTCGAGGGATTCGACGAGCAGTTCGCGGTCGAGGCGCGCGACCCCGCTTTCTTTGCCGATGAACACGAGCTTGTCGACCTGGGCGCTGGAGCGCTCGACGAAGTCGAGGCATTGGGCGATGTCGTCGAGATCGGTGGGGTTTTCAAGCAGAAGCGCGCTGTCCCGCTTGGCCGCGTACGCGCCGCATCCCAGCAGCTCAGGCCATTGAGAAAGCGACAGGGAGGCAATGCATAGCTCCCGCCTTCCGTTTCGCGAGGGGCGCGTTTCCGCGAGGGATCGCTCGCAGAGGGCGATGCAGGTAGCCTGTGGCGTATCGCGAGCGATGCGCTCGACGGAGACGCCTCGCTCGCGCAGGCGGTCGTCGATCGTCGCGTCGGCGGCATTGCCGATCACGAGAGCCCGGCTGTGCCGGCCTTCGGAGAAAGCATTCTCGAGAACGTCATTCGGAACGGCTCCGTGTGTGGCGATAACGGGGCAGCGTTTGACGCATGCAAGCGGTGCGGCCGCAAGCGACTCGGGGTTGTCGTCGAAATCAACGATCATCATCTCATCGCCCCAGAGCCCTCGTTCGATGCCGTGGCGATGTATATCCAGAGACAGGTCGAACACGTTTCCGTCGTTCACGAAAGCGACAATGGTAGGAGACCAGGAAAGCCGCTCGAGGGCGGCAAGCGGCTCGACTGCATTGCGCTCCCCGTCAACGAAGTAGATGATGGAGGGTTTCGTCTCTCTCAGTATGGATGCGACCGCATCGGGTATCCTATCGGGTTTCACCGGCAGGACGGGCGCATCGATGGCTCCGGCAAGGCCGTTCGCCATGATGGCGTTGATATGGGTTGAGGCGCATACGATGACGGCGGCATCGAACCCGTTTTCCCAGCCTCGGTATGCGAGCTGCACGGCAGTGCCGTTGGCGTCGTCTCCGGCGATCGCGCTGAAATCGCTCTCCTCGTGCTCTCTGCCGCGCTGCAGCGCTTCGAACACGCGCTGTTCCGCTTCGGGGCTGCCGGTACGGCCTCCCAAGCCGCCGTACACGCGGCATACCGACGCGGCGTCGCCCATCATGCGCGTATGGCCCTTCTCGATCCAGATGACCTTGTTGCACAAACGCTCCACCTGGGCGTTGCTGTGGGACACGATGAGCACGGTCACGCCGTGTTTCTCGATAAGCTCGCTGATGCGGTCTTCGCATTTCTTCTGGAACATGAAGTCGCCAACCGAAAGCACCTCGTCCACTACGAGGATCTCGGGGACGATCACCGTGGCGATAGCGAACGCGATGCGCGCCACCATGCCCGAGGAGTAGTTCTTGAGCGGCATGTCGAGAAACTTCTCGATCTCGGCGAACTCCACGATCTCGTCGAAATGGTCGTTGATGAACTCCTTCGAATAGCCTAGCAGGGCTCCGTTGAGATAGATGTTCTCGCGGGCGGACAGCTCGGTGTCGAAACCGGCGCCGAGCTCGATGAGCGGCGCGATGTTTCCGTTGATCTCGCACGTGCCCTTCGTAGGCTCCAGCACGCCGGCGATGATCTTGAGCATGGTGGACTTGCCCGACCCGTTCGTGCCGATGATGCCGAACACATCGCCTTTCTTCACTTCGAACGAGACGTCGTCAAGCGCGGTGAAGCCCTCGAAGAAAAGCTTGCGCCGGGCGATCTGAATGGCGTACTCCTTCAAGCTGTTGAGCTGCTCGGACGCCATATTGAAGATCATGGACACGTGGTCGACTTTGACCATGGTCTGACGATTGTCCTCGCTGAGGTCTTCAACTGCGGCGGCCAAAGAAGAGGTGTTGACGTTTTCAGGCATAACGAACCTTCGTCTCTATACGTACAGGATGAATTTCTTCTGCTGCTTGCGGAACACGGCGAACCCGATGACGAGGGTGGCGACGCCGCAGCCGAGGCAGATGACATTCGCTCCCAGGCTCGGCGTCACGCCGTTGAGGGCGATGTCGCGGAAATAGGTGACGTAATAGTACATGGGATTGAACTGCATGATGGTCCACATCCAGTCCGTGAGGATGCTGGTGGGATAGAACAGAGGCGTCGCGTACGTCCAGGCGGTCAGCACGACGCCCCAAAGATGCATGACGTCGCGGAAGAACACGGCGAGTGACGACAGCAGCAGCCCAAGGCCGAGGCAGAACAGGAAGATGTAGAACAGCAAAAGCGGTAGGAGCAGGATGTTCCACGTGAGGGGGATCTGGAAGAAGGCGATGACCGCTGCGACGGCGATGAGCGAGATGGCGAAGTTCAAAAGGCTGAACACGACTTTCTCAAGAGGGAACAGCATCTTGTTGATGCGGATCTTCTTGATGAGGGGGGCCGAGTCGATGATGGAGCTCATGGCTCCTGACGTGGCGTCGCTCATGAACGTGAACAGAGTTTGGCCGAGGAT
The DNA here is from genome assembly GCF_048329335.1 of Eggerthella sp. Classification (NCBI taxonomy): domain Bacteria; kingdom Bacillati; phylum Actinomycetota; class Coriobacteriia; order Eggerthellales; family Eggerthellaceae; genus Eggerthella; species Eggerthella sp. Next base: position 2,801 of record NZ_DBFEGU010000220.1, read on the forward strand.
CAGGTAGACGGGGAAGTTCGGGATGTCGAAGCGGAACACCACGGAGAACACCGCGGTGAGCACGATCATCATGAGCAGGGGATTCAGTACCGACCACAGCACGCCGAGCATGCTGCGTCGGTATTTGAGTTTGAAATCTTTCGAAACGAGAGAGGTGAGGATGAACCAATCTCGTTTGAACCGTGTCTTAGCTGCACTCATAATGCGGATCGTAGCCTCTCTGATGCGACGCGCGCCCCTGCGCGGTGTGTTCTGCAACCTTCGCAAAACCGCATGATACCACGTAACGATCCTTTTCTTTTTCAGGCCGGGCGGAGTCCATCCTTTATGCGCTCTATGCTACCCTTGCAGATATCGTTTGACAGATACCGTTTTCCTGTCGGTTTGCGACGGGGTGGCAGGGAGTTCGCATGTGGGTTGATTTTTGCTTGGCCGTTCTAACTGGCACCGCGGTGTTGTATGGGCCGGGCTTTTTCGCTTGGAGAGCCCTTGGTATGAGGGGATTGGCTGCGCTGTCCTGCGCACCCCTCTTTTCGATCTTGGCGTATTCCATCTTGGGGGTCGTGTATTTCTTTCTCGGCGTGCGATCGACTGCTTTGTCGGTGGGGCTTTCCGTGGCGGTTGTGTCGCTTGCGGCCTACGGCCTCCTCCTGTTCGTCGCGCGCAGGAAAGGCGTCGCGCTCGGTTCGGGCGAGCGTGCAGACCGGCAGTTCGATGCCGCTCTCGTCTCGGCGTACTTGGCTGTCGGGGTGGTCGTCGGGTTATTCGCGTTCGTCCTTCCTCTGGATGGCCCCGCGTCGTCGGTGCAGACGTATGACAACGTGCATCACTTCGCCTCGGTGCGCAGCTTCTCGGATTCCGGCATGTGGTCTTCGCTGCACGTCTCGTCGTACTTGGACGTTTCCGATCCCGCAGCCAACCCTCTGCCGGGAACCGGATACTATCCCTCGGGATGGCATATCGTATGCTCCATGGTGGTAAGCGCTTTGGGCGTCGAGGTGGCATTGGCCGTCAATGCCGTGAACTTCCTGTTCGCGGCAATCGTCTTCCCCTTGAGCATGGCGTTCCTCATGAAGGTTCTGTTCTCCGGCGATCGCGCTATCGCCTTGATCGGAGCATTGGGCGCGGTCGCCGTCGGGGCGTTCCCCTGGGTCCTCGTCGAGGTGTGGCCTTTGTATCCGAACACGGCGGCGTTCGCGCTGGTGCCGGTTCTTGTTGCGTGTTTTGCGGCGGTTTGGGGCCGGGACGCCTCGAGGAGGGAGCGCGTCGCGTACGGCGCCGTGTTCGTTCTCGGTTGTTGCTGCATGGCGTTCATGCAGCCGAACGCGGTGTTCTCGGCGGCGGTCTTCCTCATTCCTTTTTGCGTGTATCGATCGGCGGTCGAGGCGGGCCGTCGATGCCGGGAGCCGAAACGTCGCATGGAGGTCATGCTGGCGGCCGGGTCGGTCGCGCTCGCGTGCGTTGCCTTGCTGTGGGTGGCTGCGCTTTCTCTGCCCTTCATGCAAGGAGCCGTCGCAGTGTACTGGCCTCCGATCCATTCAAGGGCGCAGGGTCTCGTGAGCGTGCTCGGCATGGGATTCGCCGGATCCTCCGTGCAGCCGATCGCTGCGTGCCTCGTCGCGGCGGGCGCGCTGTACACGCTGCGCAAACGACGCT
>NZ_DBFEGU010000221.1:0-3467 GCF_048329335.1 Eggerthella sp.
GCCTCACCGGGAGCCAGGGCAAGCGCGGGCTGGCAACCTGGTGCGTATCCATCGTCCTGGCGTTCCTCTTCGTGCATTTCGCCAGCGGCCTGTTTTCCAACGAGCTCGAGTCGGTTGCCATCGCCATCGCGTTGACCACGACGGCGTTGGGCACGCTCATGCCCATCCTGAAGGAGCGCGGGCTCATGGGAACGCAGGTGGGCGAATCCGTCCTCGCTTACGGCACCTGGGGCGAGCTGGGCCCGGTGCTGGCCATGGCGCTGCTCTTGTCCACGCGCGCGGAATGGAAGACCGTTCTCATCCTGCTCGCGTTCGTCGCCTTGTGCGTGGTGGCGGCCGTCGTTCCCGCGAAGGCGAAGAAGGCCGGGCACAAGCTGTTCAACTTCCTCACCGAGAACGCGGAAGGCACCTCCCAGACCATGATGCGCGTCACCGTGCTGCTGCTGGTGGGGCTGGTGGCGCTCTCCGCGGCGTTCGACCTCGACATCGTGCTGGGCGCGTTCGCCGCCGGGTTCGTGCTGCGCTACATCATTCCCGAGGGCGATCACGCGCTGGAGCATAAGCTGGACGGCGTGGCGTACGGCTTCCTCATTCCCGTGTTCTTCGTCGCCTCGGGCGCGAAGATCGACCTCATGGCCGTGTTCCAACAGCCTGTGGTGCTGGTCGGGTTCATCGTGCTGCTCCTGCTCATCCGCACCGTGCCCATATTCGTCGCACTCGCCACCGGCAAGGACACGCGCAGCATCTCCACGCACAACCGCTTGACCATCGCCCTGTACTGCACCACGGCGCTGCCCATCATCGTGGCGGTGACCTCGGTAGCCGTGAGCGCAAACGCCATGTCGCAGGAGACGGCCAGCGTGCTGGTGGCCGCCGGAGCCATCACCGTGTTCCTCATGCCGCTGATGGGCATGCTCACTTATCGCGTGGCCGACGCGAAGCCCATCGAGGCCGTGAAGGAGATCAGCCGCAACCCGCGCGACATCGGCGACATCCTGCGCGAGCACTGGGAGCTGGAGCGCATGCTGGCACGCAAGGAGGCGCTCGAGCGGCTGGCGGCACGGCGCGAGGAGCGCGGCCGAGACGGCGAGTCCTGGGAGGAGCAAGCGGCGCTGCTGCAACGTCGCTCGGCCCGCAAGCGCGCCATCGACGAGGCGCTCGACCTGGCCGCGCAGGAGATAGCGCGTCGCGAGCTGGCACCCGATGCCCGTCCCGACGGAGACGACCCGCTGCTGGCGCAGGCTCTGCAGCATCGCGAAGAGCGGCGGCGTCGCATGGCCGAGCGCGTTGTGCACGAGTACCGTCGGCGCATGGACGAGATGGGTCGTGCGGCAGAGCGGATGGGACTGAGCGAAGACGACGTCAGGCAGATGTTCGAGGACGCGCGACAACGTCGCGACGAGCACCCCGACGAACGCGACGGCCGGCGGCGCTAGCCCGCGCGGCGGGCCGAGGACCCGTTCGCAGCCTCCGCGCCGCTGTCGCAATCAGGGAAGAACACCTCCATGCGGCTGGCCGGCGCCTGCTTGCCGGCCAGCGAGCCTGCGACCATGCACACGCCAGCCACGACGATGCCTATGACGATCTGATGCAGATCGGCCACTTTGAAGCCGAGCGCCATCGTTGCGCAATACGCCAGCGTACCGCCCGCCATCGACCACAGCGCACCCGTCCGGTTCGCCCGCCTCCAGAACAGGCCGCACACCATCACCCAGAAAAACGCCGTCTCAAGGCCGCCGAAGGCGAACATGTTGATCTTCCATATGACGTCGGGCGGCACGACGGCCAGCACGAACACCACCGCGCCCAGCCCCAGCGTAACCGCCTGGCTCGACACGGACAGCGCACGCTCCCCCATGCGGCGGCCGCGCGCTTCGGCGTAATGCATCCACACGTCCTTGACCAGCGCCGAGGATGACGAGATAAGCAGCGAGGACACGGTGGAGATGGAGGCGGCCACCGGCCCTATGATGGCGATGCCCGCCAGCACCGGCGGCAACGTCCGCGAGATGGCCAGCGGGATGATGTTGTCCACGCTGCCGCCGTAGGCCGCCAGATCCTCGGTGAGCACGCCGGCGGCCAACACGCCGAGCGCCGTGACGCCGATCATCATGGCGCCGATGATGACGGTGCCCACGATCATGGCGCGGTGGAGCGATTTCACGTCCTTGTACCCCATCGTGCGCACCACCGACTGCGGCAGGACGAACGTGAACACGCCCACGAGTAGCCACTGGGTAAGGTACAGCGACGACGGCATGTTGCCGCCGGACGTGGGCTCCAGCATCTCGGGGTGATTCTGCGCGATCGAGCCCATGATGGCCTCGTAGCCGCCGCCGGCGTCCAGGATGCCCGCGGCCAGGACCACGATGCCCACGAGCATGGCGATGCCGCAGAGCGCATCGGTCAGCGCCACGCCGCGGAAGCCGCCGATGGTGGTGAACAGGATCACGGCAACGCCGAAGAGCACGAGGCCGAACACGTAGGAGTAGCCGGTCACGGCCTCGAACAGCTTCGCACCGCCCACGAACTGCGCGATCATGGTGGCGCCGAAGAACACGACGACGATGGCGGCCGACAAGTTCGCGAGCGCGTTCGATCCGTAGCGAGCCCGGATGACGTCGGCCACCGTGATCGCATCGAGCTTGCGCGCGATGAGCGCCATCTTCTTGCCCACGATGCCGTACAGCAGAACGAGCGCCGTCACCTGCACCACGGCCATGTACACCCAGCCGAAGCCGATGCTCCACGCCTGGCCCGGACCGCCCACGAACGAGCTCACCGACCCGTACGTGGCGATGGTGGTCATGGCCAGCACGAAGCCGCCCAGGCCGCGGTTGCCGATGAAGTACTCCTTCACGAAGCCGCCGCCGTCCGACGCGCTCTGCGTGCGGTGGCGCACGACCACGCTGAGCCCTACGGCGAACGCGAGGAACAGCGCGACGGGGACGAGCGCGGCGAGGTTACCCATCGAGGCCCTCCTCGTCGTCCAGCGGGAAGTCGGCGAACACGAACCGCGCCAGCACGATGGCGGCGATGACCGCGGCGACCCATGTGCCCATGCACCCCGCGATTATCCACAAAGGCGTGCCGAACAGCTGGACGTCGAAGCCTGCGAGCCCGAACCCGCCCACGAGCCACACCGCCACGATGACGGCCAGCGCTGCCGCCGTGGCCTTCGCCTCCCTGTTCGTCTGAGCGAGCTTATCCCGATAGCTCGCAAGTTCCCTCTGCGCCATGCGCGCACCTCCCCGCCGTCGCCGCGCCGTTTCGTCCAACGTATGGTACACCAAGCGCAGCCGTCCCGCGCGCCCCAGTTGGGGCTAGATGGCCGATGACACCTTTTCCAGCAAATCGGCTTTGCCGTTGACGCCCATCTTCGCGTAGATGCGGCGCACGTGGCTCTTCACCGTGTTGAGCGACACCACCAACTCGTCGGCGGCCTCGGCGAACGTGCGGCCCTCCAT
>NZ_DBFEGU010000222.1:0-10780 GCF_048329335.1 Eggerthella sp.
CTATGGCGATGACCGTGCGATCGCGCGCCAACTCGTGCATAGCCTCCACGATGGCCGCTTCGTTTTCCGCATCGAGCGCGGCCGTGGCCTCGTCGAACAGCACGATGGGCGAGTCCTTCAGCAAAGCGCGCGCGATAGCGACGCGCTGGCGCTCTCCGCCCGAAAGGCGGCAGCCTCCCTCGCCCACGGGCGTGTCCCATCCCTGCTCCAGACGGGCGGCCACCTCGTCAAGGCGCGCGACGTGCGCGGCGCGGCGCACCTCCTCGGGCGTTGCGTCGGGGCGCCCCGCCAGCACGTTCTCCTCGATGGTTCCGTCGAACAGGTACACGTCCTGGAACACGAGGGATATCTGCTGCATGAGCTCGTCGGGACGCATGTCGCGCACGTCCACCCCGCCGATCGAAACGCTGCCCTCGGAAACGTCCCAGAAACGCGCGACCAACCGCGTCAGCGTCGTCTTTCCCGAGCCGGAAGGGCCCACTAAAGCGGTCAGGCTGCGCTCGGGGCACGTCAAGCTCACGCCTTGCAGCACCGGACGGGATTCCTCGTAGGCAAAGCCCACGCGATCGAACACCACGCTGGATCCGCAAGGAACGCGGGGGTTGCGGGTTTCGGGCAGAGGGGGCGTCTTCAATATCCCCTCGGACGCGTCCAGCGCGTTCTTCGCCACGCGCAGCGCCATCCCCTGCGACCCGATGAGCGTCAAAGGATCGACCAGCCTCAAGGAGAGCACCGCTACGAACACGTACGATGCCACGTCGATCTGGCCCCAGGCCAAAAGAGCCGTGGCCGTTGCGAACACGACGGCGAACACGACCTGGATCAGCATCGTGTAGCGCGCCACGGGTGCCGATGCCATGCGCAAGGTGGCAACCGTCGCCGCACGGTCCCGCTCGATGGCCTGCTGCAAAGCGTCCCAGCCCTCCACCGAACGCTTCGTCGCGCGCAAAACGGGCTGAGCGTGCGCGAACTCCAACACCCGGGCCGCCACTTCAGCGTTCGAGAGCTCCTCCTGCCTATGGCCTTCGCCTGCGGCCTTCGCCATGGCGCGCGAAGCCCACAGCAGCAGCGGAGCCGCAATCACGAACACCAGGCCGATGCGCCAATCCACGAACAGGAACAACACCACCACCGCAGCCGGCGTGGTGACGGCGATCACCATCTGGCGCAAAAACGTGCTAGGCACGTCCATGGCCATCTGCAGCTCCTTGGTGAGCAGAGCCGCAACCTGCCCCGAGCGCTCTTTCGTGAACCACCCCAGCGGCAGGCGCACGATATGGTCGCCCAAGGCGTCCTGCAGCGCATGGCAGATCTGCTCGATGCCGATATAGTAGCCGCGATTGTCCGCGAAAAAGCCGATCACGGAATGCAACAGCGCCAGCGCCGCAGCCAGCGCCACCAGATACCCCGCCGCAACGTAGTCGCCCGCTATCAGCGAGCGCAGCAGCGGAAGCAGCGCCACGTACACGGCCGCCTCCGCCAGGCCGCACAGCACGTACAGGAAAGCCTGCGTCTTCACGCCGGTCGGCCGCCCTACCAGATCGTCGATTTGGGTCGTTATCATCGTTCCTCGCTTTCGCGCGAATCGGCACCGTTCGGCTCCGCTTCGCCATCCGCTTCTTGCGGCCCCGCGGCCGCGCCGCGCATCGCGGCTCCTTCCACAAGTAGCGCCTTTTCCAGCGCATCCACCTGCTGAGATCGCCACAGTGCCGCATAATGGCCGTCGGCCGCCAGCAGTTCCTCATGGACGCCGCGCTCCACCACCTTGCCCCCGACCAGCACTAATATCTGGTCCGCATGCACGATGGTGTCCAGCCGATGCGCGATCACGACGGTCGTCCTGCCTTTCGCCAACGCGTTCAGCGCTTTTTGGATGGCCGTCTCGTTCTCAGGATCCGCATGGGCGGTCGCCTCGTCGAGCACGAGAATAGGCGCATCTTGGACGATGGCGCGCGCGATGGCCACGCGTTGCGCCTCGCCGCCCGACAGATCCGAGCCTTCGCTTCCCAGCACCGTGTCGTAGCCTTGCGGCAACTCCATTACGCGATCGTGAATCTGGGCCTGGCGCGCGGCGGCCTGCACCTGCTCGTCGGTGGCACCGGGACGGCCCAAACGGATGTTGTCCGCGATGCTCGCTCGCAAAAGCATGCTGTCCTGGAACACCACGGCAACACGCGAAAGCACCTCGCCGGAGGCCATCTGGGGAAGCTCCGTTCCGTTCATGCGCACCGACCCTGAAACGGGATCCCAGAAGCGAGGGATCAAGCGGGCGAGCGTCGTCTTGCCGCTGCCCGAATCTCCCACGAGGGCCGTCACCGTTCCCGGCTCCAACGCGACGTCGACGTCTTGCAGCACGAAAGGCAGGTTCTCGCCGTACGCGAACGCCACGCCCTCGAACTCCATGCACACGGGTCCTTCGGCCGCCGGGCGAGGCCGCTCGGGTTCGGCCAACGGAGCCACGTTGAGAACGGAGGCCAGATGGTCGGCGGCCTGCAGCGACATCTGCAGCATTCGAATGCTTCGAAACAGGTTGACCAGCCCCGCGGGAATTCCCACGCCCAACACCAGAAAAGGGACGCACCGCTCCAAAGGCAAAACGCCGTTCGCGACGAAGGCCAGCGTTGCAGCCAGCAGAACCACCAGCATTGCTCCCGGCGAGAACAAGGCCGACACCCAGCTGAACGCGTTGCCATTGCGCTTCGTCCACACATAGCACGCTTTCGCCAGCTCCTCGGTAGCCGCCCGGTACCGTGCGCCCGCACGGCTTCGGGAACCGAAGGTCTTGATGACGGCGATGCCCTCCACCATCTCCACCGCAGCGGAGGAAACCTCCACCATCGCTTCGTTGAACCTCTTGTTGAGAGGACCGAAATCCCTCATCATGAACGGCCACGCAACGCCTATCACCACGACGAAGTACGCCACCAGAAGAAGGGCGAAGCGAACGTCCACCGTGAACAGGTACACCAAGGGGATCAAGGGCGAGAGCAGCGCGGCGGTCACGTCGACCGGCGCATGCCCGACCGATTGATGCAGGTTGAGAACGTCATCGGTGGCAGCTTGCTTCACCTGCGCCGAGCTGTTGTCGTTGAACCATCCCAGCGGAATCTTCCCCAAGTGCTCTATCAGCACGGTGCGCACGTGAACGCGAAAATCGGCGTCGGCGTAATGACAGCGGCCGGTGGCCATGCTGAACAGCATCCTTCCCGCCGCCGCGCCCGCGACGGCGACCAGAACCCACATCGCCAGCACGTCGGACGGGGGAACGCCTTCCGTGATGGACAGCTGGGCAACGCGCGCGATTGCGAGATAGGGGACGAACTCGCACGCCGACGACAAGGCCGCGATGGCGACGTTGCCTATGATCCTCCCTTTCACCGGCTCGATCAGACGCAGATACGTGCGCCGAGCGGCGGCACTGTCGACAGATTCCATAAGCGGCACTCTTTTCTCTCTCGGAAACAGGGGCGGCGGCGGGGCAAGCCGGCCGATGTGCAGATGTTAGCCATAGCTAACTTCAAGAAATGATTTTGGGGATTTCACCACATAATCTACATACATTCTTATTCCGCACTTGCATGAGTCGGAAACAACAAGTAAGTTAGACATGGTTAACATATAGCGAGCAGACCCGCTCCCGACGTTCGGGCGGCTTATGCCCGACAAGGAAAGCGAGGAAACTCATGGCTCGACAGGTTCTACAGCAAGACAAACGCGCGCTCATGCTCACGCAAACGCCCGGCAAGCTCATGATGTCGCTCAGCCTGCCTGCCATCGTCGGCATGGCGGTCATCGGGCTGTACACGTTCATGGACGCCGTGTACGCAGGACAGCTTATCGGGATGGAGGCCATGGGAGCCGTGGCCGTGGCCTACCCGTTCACGTTCATCAATTCCGGCGGCGCTTCGATGATCGGCATGGGGTCGGCCTCGGTGCTGTCGCGCGCCATCGGCGCGAAAGACCAGCGCACCATCGACCAGGTGATGGGCAACCTCGTGGTCATGAACCTGGTGCTGTCGCTCACCGTCACGATCGTCGGCACGGTGTTCGCGCGCCCGCTGCTGGCCCTCACCGGCGCACAGGGGCAGGTCCTCGACCTGGCCGAATCCTACCTGCGCATCATGCTCGTCGGCAGCCTGTTCGTGAACTTCGCGCAAAGCTCGAACATGGTCATGCGCGGCAAAGGCGAGCTGGCGCGGGCCATGGCCATCATGGGAGGAGGCGCCGTCCTCAACATGGTGCTGGCCCCTCTGTTCATCCTGGCCCTGCGCGACCAAGGGCTCGGCATCCAGGGGGCGGGCTGCGCCACGGTGATCACGCAGATGATCCAAGCGGGCGTCATGCTGTGGTGGTTCGTCAAGCGCGAGAAGACGGCGCGTATCGTCCGCGTGGCCGTTTCGCCCGCGATACTCCCCGAAGTGCTGAAGGTGGGCGCGTCCGCCATGCTCATGCAGGTGCTCGTGCTGGTACAGCAAGCCATCGCCTACCGCGCGGCCGCCGCATGGGGCGGCGCGGAATGGCAGGTGCTGCTGGGAGCTGCGCTGCGCATCCAGGCGTTCGCCTTCATCCCTTTGTGGGGCATGAGCAACGGCCTGCAGCCCGCGGCCGGAACGAACTACGGCGCCGGACTCTACGGTCGCGTGCGCAAGCTGACGATCGTCTTCTGCCTGGGCTCGATGGCGCTGGCGCTGCTGTTCTGGGTACCCGCGATGCTGGCGCCGGAAGCCACGCTGTCGCTGCTCGTCTCCGACCCGGCCGTCGCCGCGATGGGCGCCGACGATTTCAGGGTGTTCTTCTCCACCTACCTGGTTGCAGGCCCCATGGTCATGGGCATCACGCTCTTGCAAGCGCTCGGACAAGGCGGCAAGGCGGCGATCCTCACGTTCGCGCGACCCGTGGCTCTGTTCGTCCCACTCGTGCTGATCCTGCCGAACGTCGCAGGGCTCGGCATCCACGGCGTATGGGCCGCATCGGCCCTGTCCGACGGCGTCATGATCGTGGTGGCGGCGTTCATGGTGGCAAGCGTGATCCGCAACCTGGGAAAGGACGAAGGCTCCGCAGCTGACCGCGTGACCATGGAAGAGGAAGCCGCCCGAGCCTAGCGGGCCGGCGCGCCGCCCTCTTGCCGCTGCCGTCTTGCTCGTGCATCATGCAGGCGTTACCCTCGAAGAGCTGGCAGCGCAACGGTTCTGCGCATACGGCATCACGAGCAAACCGCCCGATGTTTCACGTGAAACATCGGGGTTCGCACGCTGCCCCGTCGCCTCGTTCAGCCGCAAACCTTTCCGAGCACGCATGCAAGCCCGTCTATGTCGACCGGTTTCGCCACATGGGCATCCATGCCCGCATCGAGCGCGGACTTCACATCTTCGGCAAATGCGTTGGCCGTCAGCGCGACGATCTTCACTTCTTCCGAGCGGGCGCTGCTGCAAGCGCGCAGAGCGCGCGCTGCCTCGTAGCCGTTCATCACCGGCATCATCACGTCCATGAACACCGCATCGTAATATCCTGCCGGGTGCTTCGAGAATGCATCGATCGCCTTTTCGCCGTTCTCGGCCCACTCCACTTTCGCGCCGCGGCAGCCGAGAAGCTCTATCAATATCTCAGCGTTCAGCTCGTTGTCCTCGGCCAGGAGAAACCTCTTGCCCTCGAATCGATAGGAGGTGCTCTCCGGCACGACTTCAAGCGGCGGACAAGCATCCGCCGACGAGACGACGCGAAGTTCCAATGTCACGCGAAACGAGCTGCCTCGTCCTTTTTCGCTGTCGACCTCGACAATGCCGCCCATGGCGTCGATCAGCGCCTTCGTTATGGACATCCCCAACCCGGTTCCCTGTATCCGCGCGATAGACACCTCTTCGCTGCGCTCGAACGGATCGAAAATACGCTCGACGAATTCCGGCGACATGCCCATGCCGTTGTCGGTTATCGTGAAAGCAACGCTCGCATAGCTGGGCCGCGTTTTCGCCAGCTCCTGCACGACGAGGGCTATGGAGCCGCCCTCCTGCGTGTACTTCACCGCATTGGACGCAAGGTTCAAAAGGATCTGGCTTATGCGCAGCTCGTCTCCCGAGAACGCCTTATGCTTCATCTTCGAGCGATCGATGCGCAGCTCTTGACTCTTCGCCTGAGCCTGAGGACGGATGATGGCCTCTACCCCGCCCACGACGTCATCGATGTCGAACCGACGCTCCTGAAGCTCCATCTGCCCGCTTTCGATGCGCGACATGTCCAGAACGTCGTTTATAAGCTCCAGCAAATGACGAGACGACGCGGTGATGGCATCGAGGCAACCGGCTATCTTCTCGCTGGCCTCGCCGCTTTCCCGTGCGATCTTCGTCATGCCCACGATGGCGTTGATGGGCGTGCGTATGTCGTGCGACATGTTCGCAAGGAACTGGCTCTTCGCCTCGTTCGACGATCGTGCGATATCGAGCGCCTGCTCGAGCATCAAACTTCCTTTTTGCTCGTTCGTGCGATCGGACAGCACCAGCACGTACTTATCCACCCCTTTGATGGATTCCCGGTACAACGTTTCCTGGTACCAGCGACGCTCTCCTGTGCGCGCTTGAATGCGCTCGCGAAACACTTGAAGGCACTCGCCCTCTTCCAACGACGCAATGTCATCGATTCGAGGGTCGGACGATGGATCGGCCGCCGAATCCGACAGCGCTCGTATGTTGTTCTTCACCGCTTCGACCGACACGCCCAAAAGCTTCTCCACATTGGGACTGACGTATTCGACCTCGTACGCATCGGGAGAGAACATAACGTAGATATCGTCGGCATTGCGCACCAGCATGCTGAACAGCTGCTCGCGGCTCTCGATGGCCAGCTCCTTCGCATCAGCCCGGCGCCGCACGCGGCGAAGCAGGGTCAGCAAACCCGCCAACCCGAAGATGCGCGTCCAGCGCGCATTCGGCGCTCGCTTCATGCGTCAGCCAATCTCTGAGCCATCGACATCCCCTCGATCAAACCGACCTGCCTGAGTGCAGAAATTGTTATACCTGATCAAACATAGCCTTATTGCATGCGGTGTCAGAGTATAGCACCCTATTGGGAAGGAGGTAAACCGTCGGAGCCCGCCGCGGTCCTAGGGCACGATCGTGCGGTCGACGTCAATCATACCCGCCCTCTCGAGAAACGCGAGCACGGACTGGAGCATAAGGCGGTAATACGCGGTCATCGATTGGGAGAACCCCTCGTCGTCGGCTCTGCGCGCCTGCCCGAGAGCGATGCTTTCGAGAGACGAGAGAGCGGACGCGCTTTCTCGCGAAGCCGCGAACAGCGTAAGGAAGGCTCCCCAGCGCAGCAAATCGTTCAGCTCCCGCAGAATCGTCTGCAATGCGCAAGGCTCCGTGCATTCGATCAAACCCGTTATGAGAGCCTTCGACACCGCCCAATCCCCCTCCTCGACCGCGAGGGCGCGTTCCGCAGAAGAGGCCACCTCCTCCGCATGACCTTGCACGCGGCTCAATGCAGCAGGCAGCACGGCGCACATCATCTGCGCCGCATGGACGTACGTGCCCACATCTCTCTTGAACGAGTGATCTTCCAGCCAGCGCTCGCTGAACGTCGCATTGCCCAACTGCACGCGCGTGCCCAACCCGTTGACGGTGCGCGCGACGCCTATGACGTTGAGCGCGCCGTACGCTTTCTGCACCGTGGAAGCGGAGACTCCATACTGCGCCGACAGCTCGGCGATGGAAGGAAGCAGCTGGCCGTCAACGAATTCCCCCCGAACGATGCGTTCCACAAGATTGCGAGCTATTTGTCCGTGCACGAATTCCAACCCGGCCTTCGCATTCCACGCGTACCCGAACGATCCGATGTCCACGGCGGGGGCATATGCGTTCTCGAGCGCGTCGAAATACGCCCCGACGCGCTGCGCGACGCCGCGATACATGCAACCGAACCGATACTGCACCTCATCAGCATCGCGCAAAAGCAGAGAGGAGAACATCCACGTCATCAAACCCCCGTCGACGTCGACCGCACGCGAGGCAAAAGGGCTTTCGAAACCCGGAACCACCGGCACCAGACCGATGCGCTCCAAGCTTGCGAAGCACGACGTGAACAACGGGTTGCCTGCCTTTGCCACCAGGCCGTGCAAAACAATCGATGCGTGCGATATGCGCCACCCTTCCGATACGCCAGAGCGATCAACGCGCTTCGCATCCTGAGCCAAAGCGAAAAGATCCTCGTCAGAGCAGCATCGAGCGGCTAAGTGGAACAACGGGGGCATGACCAGTTCGAGGGTTCTGTAGCAATCGGCAACCACCTCGCGACGCGCCAGCAGCGCACGGATGCGACCGTCATCCGCGTCATCGGCCGGACGGTACGCCACGACAGCGCGCTTTCGCTCCTCCACGACAATGTACCCGTCGGCCTTCAAAGCACGCTGCACGTCGCGGATGGTTCTGATGCCCACCCGAAATCGATCGCACAAGTCGTGCAGCGACGGCAACGCGTCGCCATAGCGCAGCGCTCCCTGCTCGATGTCGCTGACAAGCTGACGATACACGTACTCGAATAAGGTGGCTTTCTTTTCCAAACCTCTCCTTCGCCGCTTCCATGATGCGGTATTGTACCGCGGCGGCTACCAATCAAGCAGATTGCTTATCGAATGAAGCAGAAAATATTTTATCGGATATCTAATGAAATCCCCGGTCAAACAGCTGCTACGACAACGAGAGGAAGCAAACGAGCACCGATGTCGATTCACCATGCTAAACGTGGTTGACATTAAATGTTTTACCGTCTAAACTACTGGAAGTCGTCATAATTTGACGAATTCACGGGGAATGTTAGGACATGGTGTTGATGTTTGAGCTGAACGTCAAATCCTACATCAAGCGGAACCCACGCTTACGCCAAGCGAAGATGGGTATGCTCATGAGCAAATGGGCTTGGAACCGCAAAGTCTGCCCCCGCCAGTTCAAGCGCTTCTTCTCCAGCTTCACGTTGCCGAAGACTTCCGCGCTGTTCGCCTCGTTCTTGAATACTCGCCGCGTTGCGTATTCCTCCGCAAACTACGGAGACGCCTCGGCAACCAAGCTCTTCATCTTCCTTTCCTAAGTTGGTGCCCCTCGGGGGAAGTGCGCCCTTCGTCGGGTCGCGCTTGCCTTGTATCGTTGTGCCCGAAGTAAGGAGAGAAAGGGGGTGAAGGCAGGACGTTGACGTCCTACCTTCCCGGAGGATCTCCGGATGCCCCTAACAACCGATCCTTCTCACCAGATCGTTGCCAAAAGTATACGAACACCAGCCGATCTCAGCAAGAGTTCGGCAAGCGGTCGCATATTTTCCTCCGATCTCCTATCGGTAGTTAGGTTCCGCATCCCGCCTCCCGGAAGGCGACGCGAAAGTCGAGGGCACGGCTCAGCGTCACTCCACTGAACATCGTTTTCACCAGGACCGCCTCATAGCGGCCAGGGCGAAGCACGGTCTGCGGTGGATATCGATCCGCAAGAATCGTAACTGAATCGCGGACGGTCCCTGCGACCGAACGCACACAGGAGGTAAACATGGCTACCACTACAGCCAAAAAGAAGGGGATCCACTTCGCATGGTTCGTCCTCATCGGCGTTCTGCTGATGATGGGTCTGTGCCGTGGCGGCATCAACAGCGGCATGGGCTTGTTCTTCCAGCCTATCAGCGCCGACATGCACATCGGCGTGGGCGAAGTGGCAATGATGTCGTCCATCTCGGCATTGATCACTATGTTCTGGAGCCCGTTCGCGGGTCGCCTGCTCGACAAGTTCGACATCCGCATCATCACCGTAGTCGCCGTCGCCATCCAGGCGGGCTGCTTCGCCGCGCTGTCGCTGGTCGACGCAGTGTGGGGCTTCTACGCGCTGGCCGGCATCATGGCGTTCGGCTCGGTGTTCGCCACGCAGCTGGTGGGTCCCATGATGATCAACCGCTGGTTCAAGGATAAGAACGGCCTGGCCATGGGCATCATGATGAGCTTCGTGGCCATCTGCTCCGCCGTTCTCTCGCCGGTCGTCGCCTCCATCATCGCATCGAACGGCTGGCGCATGGGCTATATCGTGCTGGGCGTGCTCGCGCTGGTTATCGTGATCCCGGCCGTGCTCATCTGGTTCCGCACGCCCGAGCAGAAGGGGCAGCTGCCCCTCGGCGCCACCGAGGCCGACATCGAAGCCGCCAAGAACGCCGATCCGAAAGCCGCCGCCGAGGCCGCGAAGAACCTGCCGGGCCTCACGTCCAAGCAAGCGCTGAAGACCCCCACGTTCTGGTTCTTCTTCATCTTCATGGTGCTGCTCACCGGAACGCTGGCGTTCGCCTCCATCGTTCCCACCCTGGCTATCGAAGCTGGTTTCGATACCGTGACCAGCGGATTCGCTATGACGGCGTACATGATCGGCACGGCTATCGCCGCCGTCGTGTTCGGCACGATCTCCGACAAGCTGGGCCCCCTCAAGGCCACGATGGTGGCGTGCGCGTGCGGTTTCATCGCCCTCTTGGGCCTCATCTTCTTCCGCACGAACCTGTACATGTTCTTCGGCTCGCTGTTCTTCTACGGCTGCCTGTCCGCCACGCTGGGCGTCATCGGCCCGCTGGTGCTAGGCACGCTGTTCGGCCAGAAGGAATTCGGCTCCATCTACGGCATCGTCATGATGGCCACCGGCATCGGCTCCATGATCCTCATCCCGGCGTACGGCTTCATCTACGATGCGACGGGCAGCTTCACGCCCGCCCTCATCATGATCTTCTGCTTCATCGTCGTCTGCCTGATCTCCATGATCATGGCCTTCAAGAC
>NZ_DBFEGU010000223.1:0-9831 GCF_048329335.1 Eggerthella sp.
CCCAGCGCGCTGCCGCGCGACGCTTCGGGAATGCGATCGAGCATGAAGAAGCCCAGCAGCGCCGACGCGGGTCCGGCGCTCACGCCCAGCACGAGCGCGCCCAGCAGCATGAACGGATAGGGAGGCAACGCGCCCAGAATAGCCACGCCCAACAGCATGCCGAACATCGACAGCACGTACCATGTCCGACGCGACAGACGCGGAGCGAACGCGGCATAGGCGAGCGAGCTTGCCAGCAGGCCCAGCGACATGGTCGACAGCACGTAGCCCAGCAGCTCGGGACGGCCGCTGTCCGTGAAGAACACGGGCAGGACGAGGCCCTGGAACGATCCCATGACCATGACGATGCCGAACGTGAGCAGGGTGGAGACCGTCAGCACGCCGTCGGTGCGGAACAGCACGCGGATGCCGGTGCGCAGCGCGCCAACGGCCGATGGCACGACGCCCCGCTGCGCGGTCGCGTCGCCTTCGTTCGCAGGGGCACCCGATCGCACCGCGCCCACGCAGCGCGGGATGGTGGCGGTGGCAAGCGCTGCCGAGAACGAGAGGGCGGCCGTGAACCACAGCGACGGCACGCCGCCGACCAGGCCGATGGACAGCGCCGCCAACGCGGGCCCTACGATGGTGACCAGCGAATCGAGCGACTGCGACAACCCCATGAACCGTTGGAGGTCCACGTCGTCGTGTTTGGTGACGGCTGGCAGCAGCGCGTCGCGCGCGGTCATGCCGGGGATGTCGCCCACGGCTCCCAGCAGGCCCAGTGCGACGAACCACCAGAAGTTCAGTCCCCATATCATATCGACAATGGGAATGAGCGCGATGCTGGCGGCGGATACGAGGTCGGAGGCGATGGATATGGTGCGGCGGTTGAAGCGGTCGAGCGCCGCACCGCCCACGATGCCGATGGCCATCTGGGGGACGGCGCAGATGAGCGCCAGCGTGCCGGCGGCCAGCGCATCGCCGGTGGTAGCCAGCAAGATGAGCGGAAGCGCGACGGCTGCGATGGAGTTTCCCAGCAGGGAAAGCGCGTTCGATACGAGGAAACGGATGGAGGTGCGGCCGAACATGGGGAGGTCCTTTCTAGCGAGATCCTTCGACTGCGCGCCTGCGGCGCTCCGCTCAGGATGGCAGTTGCTGCTAGAAAGGAGTAAAAACTACGACGCTGCGTCGGGGTCAAGCGTCCTGTGACGAAGATATGGAGGCGGCTCCGCGTTTTGCGAGGATGCGAGCTTCAAGCGTCTCTTCCAGCTGGGTCTGAGCTCGTGCTTGCGCCTCGTTGAGCCCGGCGCGGATGAGTTCGTCGATGTACAGCTCGGCCTGGGGGTTGAGTTCGCTGTCCCAGTTCGCAGGGTCGAAGCAGTCGATCACAGGGTCGAGCATCTCCATGGCGGCATCGATTACGCGGTCGATGTCCGCATCCGTCGCATCGGGAGGCAGCTCGTCGAACATCGTCTGTATGTCATGGAGATCTTCGATCAGCCCTTTCTCGCCGAGGGCGGATACGGTGCGCTCAAGTTCGACGATATCTTCCTCGGTATACAGGTGCCCGGCGATAAGCAGCGCGTCGCGGTCGCCGCTGCGCACGGGCAGCGTGTCGTAGGCGTTGCCGATGAGCGCCTTGGCCGCGCGGGCGAACCGCACCGGCAAGTCGGGGTCCAACTGCTCGCGCTTCAGCAGGGCGATGGTGCGGCGTTGCTCCTGCAGACGCTCGATCTGCAGCGCCAGTTCGCGGTCGAGTTCATCGAGCGCCTCGTCGGCGTTCGGGCCGGCTGCTTCGGCCAGATGAGCGTCCGTTTCGTCGAGCACCTCCGAAATGCGCGACAGCGAGAACCCTAGCGACGACAGCCGCTTGATGCGCAGCAGGCGCACGAGGTCCCCTGCGCCGTAGTCGCGGTAGCCGTTCTCGCCGCGCGGCGGCTCGGGCAGCAGGTCGATGGCGTGATAATGGCGCAGCGTGCGCACCGACACCCCCGCCAGCTTCGCTATCTCGCTCGACTTCACCAGGAACTCTCCTTCGCTCGCGCCTACCGCGCCCGGCGGACCATCAGGCGCTCTTCGATGGGGAAGGCGTCGATGCTGCGGCGCTCCACCGTCTCGAAGCCGAAGTGGCCGTACAGCTGCTCGAGCCGTTCGGTGTAGCAATCGAGGTAGCAGGCCAGCCCGTGCTCGTCGGCGTATTCCAGAAACGGCGTGAGCAGACGGCGGAATGCTCCGCTGCCACGCTTCTCGGGATCCACACCGGCCGAGATGAAGTAGATGAAATCCTCGTCGGCCGCCGCACGCTCGAGCGGCCAGCTCGTGGAGGAGATGGGATCCATCGCCTCGATGCGCGGTCCCAGCACGTCGATCTCTTCGTCGGTGAGCACCTCGGCCAGAAGCGTGCCCGATTCCTCCTCGAGCTCGGTCCAGTCGACGTCGCCCAGCTCGCTGCGCAGGTAGACGTTCGCGGCCCCCGCTCGGTCGGGCAGCGCGTACACGCACTGGTACGGTGCGGTGACCTCGTAGTCCGATCGGATGACGGCGCGCGTGATCTCCAGCTTGCGATCGCGTCCGATGCCCAGCTCGTCGAGCGCTTCGAGCCAGGTGACGTACCACATCTCCTCGAGGAAGCACGTGCCCACCATGCGGGCGAGCGCGTCGAGCTCCTCGGTTCGGTCGGGTTGGACGGTGATGAGTCCGGGCAGGTTCATAGGACATCCTTTTGCGATTCGGTTTCGGTTCGTCTTCGATTCTCGCACGACCCGCTAGCCTTGTCGAGCGCTTCGGTGATTCGGGTTACAACTGAGGGCAAGGCGCGGCCGTACTGCAATCCGGTCGCGCCGGTTTGTCTTCGCCGCATCGCGCTGGCGCTGCCGCGACGACGGGCTGCCCGTTCAGTTCGCTTTCGAAGGAGGCTTTTCGATGACCGTCAAGGATTTTCTCGATACCAACGATTTCACGAAGGACCAGCTGCTCGACATGATCGAGCTGTCGCGCGTGCTCAAGCGCTGCGTGAAGGCCGGGTACTACCCCGAGCTGCTGAAACATAAGACGCTGGGCATGATCTTCCAGCAGGTGTCCACCCGCACGCGCCTGTCGTTCGAGGGCGCCATGGCCGACCTCGGCGGCACGGGCCAGTTCTACGCGCCCGGCACCATCCAGCTGGGCGGTCACGAGACCATCGAGGACTCGGCCCGCGTCATGAGCCGACTGCTGGACGTTCTCGAAGCGCGCGTCGACCGCCACGAGGACCTCGTCGAGCTGGCGAAGTACGCGACGATCCCCGTGATCAACGGCATGTCCGACTACAACCATCCCACCCAGGAGATGGGCGACCTCCTCACCATGATCGAGCATCTGCCCGAGGGCAAGCGCATCGAGAACTGCAAGATGGTGTTCGTGGGCGATGCCACCCAGGTGTGCGTGTCGGAGATGTTCATCACCTCGAAGATGGGCATGACCTTCGTGCAGTACGGCCCCGAGGGTCATCAGATCCGCGAGGACCTGCTGGAGATCGGTCGTAAGAACTGCGAGGTGTCGGGCGGCAGCGTCAGCGTCACCGGCAACCGCGAGGAGGCCATGAAGGACGCCGACTTCGTGTACACCGACGTGTGGTACGGCCTGTACGACAAGGAGCTGTCGAAGGACGAGCGCATGGCCATCTTCTACCCGACGTACCAGGTCACCGAGGAGCTTATGGCCATGGCTGCCCCGGACGCCAAGTTCATGCACTGCCTGCCCGCCTCGCGCGGCGAGGAAGTGACCGACGCGGTGATCGACGGCTCGCAGTCCATCTGCTGGGACGAGGCCGAGAACCGCAAGCACTCCATCCGCGGCTTGCTGGCGTACTTCTGCAAGCAGGCCGAAACCGACCAGCCCGAAGCCGACGAAGCCCACGATCAGCTGAACTACCTGCTGGAAGGCCTCGGCAAGCAAGCGATCAAGTAAGGGTCCGACTGATTTGAAAGAGGCTCCTTATGGCAAAGAATAAGAAATTTCGGTTGGTCGACGCGATCCTGTCGGTCATCACCGTCGTGTTCGTGGCCGAGGCGGCGGCTCCTGCGGCCGCCATCGGCAACTCGCAGTTCTTCTGGTGGATCTTCCTCATCATCGCGTTTCTGCTGCCGTACGGCTTGGTGGTCAGCGAGCTGGGCACCACCTACGACGACGAGGGCGGCCTGTACGACTGGGTGCGCCGCGCGTTCGGCGACAAGTGGGGCAGCCGCGTGAGCTGGTACTACTGGATCAACTTCCCGCTGTGGATGGCGTCGCTCGCTTTCCTGTTCCCCGAGACCATCTCGATGATCACCGGCATGGAAATAGGGCTGGTGCCCTCGCTGGCCATCGAGCTGGCGTTCGTCTGGATCGTCGTGTTCCTCAGCTTCTCGAAGGTGTCGGACTCGGCGTGGATCCTCAACCTGGCCGCCGTGCTCAAGGTGGGCATCGCGCTGGTGGTGGGCGGCCTCGGCATTTGGTACGCCGTGAACTTCGGCTTCGCGAACGACATGGCGCCCGAGACGTTCCTGCCGGCGCTCGACTCGAACAGCCTGACGTACTTGTCCATCATCCTGTTCAACTTCATGGGCTTCGAGGTCATCACCACGTACGTGGGCTCGATGGAGAACCCGAACAAGCAGATTCCCCGCGCCATCATCGCGGGCGGCATCGCCATCGCGGCGCTGTACCTGTTCAGCTCGTTCGGCATCGGCGCCGCCATCCCGGCCATGGACATCTCGCTGGACTCCGGCATCATGGACGCCGTGGGCATCATGGCGGGCGTGGGCAGCGTGCTGTTCATCGTGGTGGGCATCGTGTTCCTCATCACGTTGTTCGGCAACATGGTCAGCTGGTCGTTTGGCGTGAACTTCGTGGCCGAGCACGCGGCGCGCAAGAAGAACATGCCGAAGGTGTTCGCGCACGAGAGCGAGAAGAACCAGATGCCCACCGGCGCCGCCATCGTCAACGGCGTGGTGGCCAGCGTGTTGGTGCTGCTGTCGCCCGTGATGGAGCTGGCGGGCTTCGACAGCTTCTTCTGGATCTTCTTCTCCATGAACATTGTGTTCCTGCTGATCAGCTACATTCCCATGTTCCCCGCGTTTTTGAAGCTGCGCAAAATCGACCCTGCGGCGAACCGCGTGTTCAAGGTGCCGGGCGGCCACGGCGTGGCGCTGGTAGTGGCGTGGGTGCCGGTGATCCTGCTCGTGCTGGCCATCATCGCCACTATCGTTCCGCTGAACGGCTCGCCCGAGGAGATGAGCAAGATCCCCATGCTCATCGGCGTGATCGCGTTCGTCATCCTGGGCGAGCTCGTGCGCATCTGGTCGGCGCGCGGGCGCAAGGACGATTACGGCGGCATGGGCTCGAGCGGCGACCCGTTCGAGTTCGATGTGGCGCACGGCTACGAGGAAATGCCTGAATCCGAGAAGATCGCCGTGGAAGAGGATCTGATCATCGGCCGCGAGCCGCGCGATCTGGTGTAACCAATCCCGAAAGGACGTACTTATGGATACCATTTACGAGAACGAATCGACCCCGAAGAAAGACGGCTACCGCATGCCCGGCGAGTTCGAGCCGCAGGAGTGCATCTGGATGCTGTGGCCGCATCGCCCCGACAACTGGCGCGACGGCGCGAAGCCTGCGCAGAAGGCGTACGCCGACGTGGCGCGCGGCATCGCCCAGTACGAGCCGGTCATCGTGGGCGTGAACCCCGAGGACTACGCCGCCGCGCACTACGTGCTAACGGGCGAGGAGAACATCCTGGTCGTGGAGATGACCAGCGACGACTCGTGGATCCGCGACTGCGGCCCCACGTTCGTGGTGAACGACGACGGCGACGTGCGCGCGGTGCACTGGCACTTCAACGCATGGGGAGGGCTGGTGGACGGCCTGTACTTCCCGTGGGACCAGGACGCGCTCGTGGGTCTGAAGGTGGCCGACCTCGCCGGCGTTGATCGCTACCGCCCGGACTCGTTCGTGTTGGAAGGTGGCTCCATCCACGTGGACGGCGAAGGCACCGTGATGACCACGGAGATGTGCCTCTTGTCCGAGGGGCGCAACCCCGAGCTCTCGAAGGAGCAGATCGAGAACTACCTGTGCGAGTACCTGGGCGTCGACAAGGTGATCTGGATCAAGGACGGCATCGACCCCGAGGAGACGAACGGGCACATCGACGACGTGGCCTGCTTCGTGCGCCCGGGCGAGGTGGCCTGCATCTGGACCGACGACGAGGACAACCCGTTCTACGAGGCCGCGCACGCCGCCTACGAGACGCTGTCGAACGCCACCGACGCGAAGGGGCGGGCGCTCAAGGTGCACAAGCTGACCATGCCGAAGGAGCCGGTCTACATGACGCAGGAGGAAGTGGACGCCATCGACGTGGTGGAGGGCACCATCCCGCGCACCACCGAGGACGTGTGCATCGCCTCGTACATGAACTTCCTCATCGGCAACGATTTCGTGCTGGTGCCCCAGTACGACGACGAATACGACGAGATGGCGTTGCAGCAGGTGCAGGAGATGTTCCCCGAACGCGAAGTCGTGGGCGTGCCCACGCGCGAGGTGGTGTACGGCGGCGGCAACATCCACTGCATCACCCAGCAGCAGCCAGTTGGCGTGTAAAGTCCGAAGCCCCAATCAGAAAGGATTTCCCATGTCCTATCAGAAAGGACCCGGCCAGACCGTGGTCATCGCCCTCGGCGGCAACGCCTTGGGAAACACGCCGCAAGAGCAGCTGGAGCTGGTGAAGAACACCGCCTCGCACATCGTCGACATGGTGAGCGAGGGCGTGAACGTCGTCGTGTCCCATGGTAACGGGCCGCAGGTCGGCATGATCCAGAACGCGTTCGACTACGCGAACGCCCACGACGGCAAGACGCCGGCCATGCCGCTGCCCGAGTGCGGCGCCATGAGCCAGGGATACATCGGCTACCAGCTGTCCCAGGCCATCCTGAACGAGCTCAAGCGCCGCGACATCATGCGCTCGTCGGTGGCGCTCATCACCCAGACGGTGGTCGACGCGAACGACCCCGCGTTCCAGGATCCCACGAAGCCCGTGGGCGCGTTTCTGACTGAAGACGAGGCCGTGCGTCTTGCGAACGAGACGGGCGCCACGTTCAAGGAGGACGCCGGCCGTGGCTGGCGCCAGGTGGTCGCATCGCCCGCGCCGGTGCGCATCGTGGAGTTCGATGCCATCAAGGACCTCGTGGACGACGGCTACCTCGTGGTGTCCACGGGAGGCGGCGGCGTACCCGTCATTGAGGAGGACGGCGGGTATCGCGGTGTGCCGGCCGTCATCGACAAGGACCGTTCCAGCGCCAAGCTGGCGGCCGACTTCAAGGCCGACATGCTGGTCATCCTCACCGCGGTGCCGAAGGTGGCCATCAACTTCAACACGCCGGACCAGCAGGACCTCGACGTGCTGACCGTGGCCGAGGCCGCGCAGTATATCGAGGAAGGCCAGTTCGCTTCCGGCTCCATGCTGCCGAAGGTGGAGGCCTGCATCGCGTACCTGCAAGCCTACCCCGAGGGCAAGGCCATCATCACCAGCCTCGAGAACGCCGCCGAAGCCATCGAGGGCAAGTCCGGCACCCTGATCGTGGCGTAAGCGCCGAAAGCGCGTGGCCCGTCGACGCGCGGGCCACGCGCTTCTCCATCGTGAACGCGCGAGTCGAAATTCTGGCACAAAATAACGGGTAGGGGAACGATTCGGCGCTGTTTCGCATGTACGATAGGGGTGAAAAACAAGAAACCCCAGGTCGAAATCGTCCGCAATCCGAACCAAATTCCCCTACCCGCAAATTTGTGCCAAAAACAGGCACCCCACGTTCAAACCGCAACCCGACAAACCGATGCTAATCGTGACAAGCGGGAGCGGCTCAACATGGGCGTAAGCTCTCGTCAGGAGGTGCTCGACATTGTGTACGATGCGGGCGCCGAAGGCAAGACGACGCCCGCATCGTGAGAGGTTCTTACTCCGCTTCGAGCAGCGGTTCGGATTCGGGGGCGGGTTTTGTTTGCATTGCCCCCGCCCGCCTCAGCTTCCCGCATTCCCGCGCGGCCAGCGCCACGGTCAGGGAGGCGGCCATGAGATCGGCGGGGGGCTGCGACCACCAGACGCCGGTCAGGCCCTCGACGGCCGCCAGCACCACGATCATGGGGATGGCGAACAGCAGGTAGCGGCAGACGCCCAGCAGAATGGAGATGCGCTCCTGTCCCACGGCCTGGAAGTACGCCGAGGCCACCTGCGCCAGGAACCCGAACGGCGCGCACACCAGCAGCGGCAGGAAGTGCGAGGCGGTCAGCTCGATCAGCTGGGGGTCGTCGCCGATGAAGAACGTCGAGATGGGCGCGGCGAACGCGATGACCAGCCCGCACACGACGGCCAGGATGGCGAACGTCCCGCCCAGGCTGGCCTTCACCAGCTCGTGCAGGCGCTCGAAGTGGCGCGCGCCGCGGTTGAAGCTGGCGATAGGCTGCAGGCCGTAGGTGGCGCTGAGGCACAGCATGTCCAGCAGGTAGACGACGTAGCCGTTGATCACGGAGAACGCCGCGAGGTCGGGATCGCCGCCCAGCGAGCCCAGGTAGTTGTTGATCACGATGGTGTACACGAGGCTGGCCACCTGCACCAGGAACAGCGGCAAGCCCTGCCAGAGGATCGTGCGGCAGATCGCGGGATCCAGCTTCATGCCTCCGAACGTCACCTTGAAGGTGGACTTCTTGTTGAACTGGAAGTACAGGATGGCGAAGAACCATAGCCCCGTGCTCATGCCGTAGTACGCGCCTGCGGCAGCGAAGCCCAGGTCGAGCACGTACACGCACAGATACAGCCAGAACAGCGCCAAGACGGAGGCGATGACGGCCAGCGCCGAGGCCAGCGAAGGCTTCTCGTCGGTGCGCAACAGCGAGCACAGCAGCTGCCCCAGCGTGCAGAACGGGTAGAAGCACATGAGCAGGCGGATGAACGCCGTCACGTCCTCGTGGATGTCGGGCGTGGCGCCCAAAAGCGTGGCTATCTGCGGCGCGAACAGGGCGATGACCGCGGAAAGCGCCACTAGCAGGTAGGCGGCCAGCCAGAACCCCTGGTTGAACACCTTCTGCGCGCCCGCCGTGTCGCCGCTGCCCAGGCGCTGGCCGGCTGCGGCGGCGGTGCCCATGCCCAGCGCCCCGCCCAGCGCCAGGTTCAGCAGCTCCAGCGGAAGGATGACGGTGACGGCGGCCAGGCCGAGCGGTCCCAGGCCGTTGCCGATGATGAGGCCCTCCAGCACCACCATCACCATCTGCGCCAGCATGCCGGCGAACGTGATGGCGGCGTAGCGGGCGAACAGCGGCTTGATGGGCGCGGTGCCCAGCTCGCGTTCGGTGGGTTCGGGCTCGATAAGCAGCTCGTCCATTGCCGTCGGCCTCCTTGAGCCTGGTGGCGGTTTCCGTCGTGACGACCTTACCGCGAAGCCGACGCGAGCGGGGGATTATACCGGTCGCGTTTCGCCGGAGTGCGGGATTATATGGGATTAGCCGGGTAGCGCGAAGGTTACGGGATGCCGAGGGAGCAACGGGAACGGCGCGCGCATGTCGTCCGCAGTCCGGGGACGCATCTTCGCCCCTAAAACACGCTACAGGCCCCTTTTCCGTGTTTTAGGGGCGAAGATGCGTCCCTGCGGTGCCCCCGGTTCCGCGCCGGGGGCACCAAACATGGAAGGGGATGGGTCTGGTTAGGCTTCGTACACCTTCTTGCCGTCCAGGTAGGTGGCAAGCACCTTCGCGCCGAGGATGTCCTCCGGGGCGCAGGTGACGAGGTCGGTGTCGAGCACGGCGAGGTCGGCCAGCTTGCCGGCCGTCAGCGATCCCACCTCGTCG
>NZ_DBFEGU010000224.1:0-4805 GCF_048329335.1 Eggerthella sp.
GCCAGCGCCTCGACGCCGTCCGCGTCGATGCCGAGGTTCTCGAGCTCGGCGGCGATGCCGCGTCTGCCGCGCCCTTGGGCAAGGCGACTGCGCACGAGCACGTCGGCGAAGCGCCCGTCGTCGACGAGGCCGCAGGCGAGCGCGCGATCGAGCGCCGCTTCGACGGCCTCGGCCTCGAAGCCCTCGCGCGCAAGACGCTGGCGCAGCTGCTCGGAAGCCCGCTCGCGCACGAGGCAGAGCCGCTCGATCTTGCGGAAAGCGGCGTCGGGATCGGAGAGCCGCACATCCTCGTCGACTTCGCCGGCGTCATGGCGGGAAGGCTGTCCGCCGGCCGCACTGGCAGACAGGGAGCGCGAAGCGCGGCTCGGCCGTCGATCCTCCCGCTCCTCGCGAACGTGGGGAAGGTCGGGCGCCCTGGAAGGCTTCGGGACGCCCTTCTCGATCGCGGCGATCTCCGCGCGCAGGCGCGCGCGGAGCTGTTCGGGCGATTCGGGCATGCTACTTCTTCTTCGCGGGCTTTGCCACTGGCGTGAGTGCGTCGGCTTCCTCGGTCGAGCGCGTGATGATGGGGATCTCAAAGGATTCGCGCACCTTCGTCTCGAGTTCCTCGCGCAAGTCCGGGTTCTCCTTGAGCGTCTGCTTCGCCGCCTCGCGCCCTTGGCCGAGACGCTCCTCGCCGTAGGTGTACCAGGCGCCGCTCTTCTTGGCGACCCCCGCCTCGACGGCCATGTCCACGATGCAGCCCTCACGCGAGATGCCCTCGCCGTACATGAGGTCGAACTCGGCCTGGCGGAACGGCGGAGCCACCTTGTTCTTGACCACCTTGGCGCGCACGCGGTTGCCCACGATCTCGCCGTCCTTCTTGATGGAGTCGATGCGGCGGATGTCGATGCGCACGCTGGAAAAGAACTTGAGGGCGCGGCCGCCCGTCGTGGTCTCCGGGTTGCCGAACATCACGCCGATCTTCTCGCGCAGCTGGTTGATGAAGATGCACGTGGTGTTCGACTTCGACAGAGAGCCCGCCAGCTTGCGCAGCGCCTGCGACATGAGGCGCGCCTGTAGGCCCACCGTGGTGTCGCCGATCTCGCCTTCGATCTCGGCGCGGGGCACGAGCGCGGCCACCGAGTCGACGACCACGGCGTCGATGGCGCCCGAGCGCACCAGCATGTCGCAGATCTCCAGCGCCTGCTCGCCGGTGTCGGGCTGCGAGATGAGCACTTCGTCGATATCGACGCCCAGGCGCGCGGCATAGACGGGATCGAGCGCGTGCTCGGCGTCGATGAAGGCCACGATGCCGCCCATGGCCTGAGCCTCCGCGATGATCTGCAGCGCGAGCGTGGTCTTGCCGCTCGATTCAGGGCCGTACACCTCCACGATGCGGCCGCGCGGCACGCCGCCTATGCCGAGCGCCGCGTCGAGCGGCAGCGCGCCGGTCGGGATGACCCCGATGTTGAGGTCGTGACCGCCCTCGCCGAACTTCATGATGGAGCCCTTGCCGAACTTGGTCTCGATCTGATCGGTGGTCAGCTTGAGCATCTTCGATTTTTCTTCGTTCATGCGGTTCCTTCTCTTCCTGCCGCGAGCGCCAAAGACGCTGAGCGTTTGCCGCTTACCATTATACGAACATATGTTTGTTGGTCAAGCATTTTCGCGAAAGAAGCTTGCAACCCCAGTATAGCGCGGCCGGCTCACGTCCCGATGGCGCGCATCCAGCGCGCAGCACCTCCCGATCCAGCGCGTTTCCCACGCCGAAGACACGCGAATTCCACGTTTCCCGCCACCCGATCCGACGCGCCTTCTACGTCGTTCTAGCGCGTTTCCAGCGCCTCGAGCGCGAACTCGAGCGCCGCGCGCACGGCGAGCAGGCGCACTTCTTCGCGCGTGCCGGGAAAATGGCAGCAGCGGGCGCAGGTGAGCGACGCGTCCGCGCGCCCGATCCACACGGTGCCCACCGGCTTGCCCGGCTCGGCCCCGCCCGGGCCGGCGATGCCGGTCGCCGACACCGCCACGTCGCAGCCGAGCGCGGCGCGGGCGCCTTCGGCCATGGCACATGCCGTCTCCTCGCTGACCGCCCCGATCAAGGCGAGCGTCTCGCGGCTCACGCCCAACACGTCGCGCTTCACGTCGGAGGAGTAGCTGACGACGCCACCGCGCACGACGTCCGAGCTGCCCGGCAGGTCGGTGAGCGTCGCGGCGACGAGGCCGCCCGTGAGGCTCTCGGCCGTGCCGACGGTCGCGCCGGCGGCACGTGCCGCCTCGAGCACGCGCCCGGCCAGCTCGTCGAGCGCCTCGGGCGAGATTCTCGCGGCCTCCTGGGCGCTGAGCGCGCGCCCTCCCGCTTCGTCCTCTCCCGCATCGGCAGCCGCGGCCTCTCCGGCACCCGCACGGCGCTTCGCGCGCTTGCCCGACGGCGCGAACCCGAGGATCTCCTTGGCCTTCACGAAATAGTCGAGCATCGAGATCACGGTGAGCGCCAGCGCGATCAGCATGGCCAGCCACGACACGAGGTACAAGGGGTTGTGCAGCACGCCCTGCGGATCGGTGATCACCACGCTGTCCTTGACGATGAACAGCACGATGGCGACGATCTGCGCGACGGTCTTCGCCTTGCCGTACCAGCTGGCGGCGATGACCACGCCTTGGCTGGCGGCCACCATGCGGATGCCCGACACGATGAACTCGCGCGTGAGGATGACGAGCGCTACCCACGAGGGCAGCACGCCCAGCTCGATGAGCGCGAGCAGGGCGGCGGCCACGAGGATCTTGTCGGCCAAGGGGTCGATGAACTTGCCGAAGTTCGTCACCTCGCCGCGGCTGCGCGCCAGGTACCCGTCGAGGCCGTCGGTGGCGGCCAGCAGGATGAAGATGCCGGCGGCGATCCAGGGCTTCGACGCCTCGGCGTCCGCCCAGAACGGGAAGTACTCCGGCCAAGGGCTGATGATGGCCACTACGAACACGGGAACGAGGCAGATGCGCAGCAGCGTCACCACGTTCGCCGGGGTCCACAGCTTCTCGTGCACGGCACCTTGCGCCATCGGGCTCACTCCCCTTCCATCTCGTAGAGCAGAGCGTCGACGATGCGCACGCGGCGGATCTCGCCCGGCTCGCCGGCGTCGAGGTACGTGACGCCGTCGACCTCGGGCGCCTGGCACATGGCCCGCCCGAACAGCTGGCCGTCCTCTTCGACGCCCTCCACCAGCACGTCCATCTCGCGTCCGACGCGCGCGGCGATGCGCGGGCAGCACACGGCGTCGGCCAGGTCGCGCAGGCGCTGGGCACGGTCGTTCTTCTCGTCCTCGTCCAGCTGGCCGGGCAGGTCGAACGCGCGCGTTCCCTCCTCGCGCGAGTACGGGAACACGCCCACGTAGTCGAACAGCCCCTCCTCGACGAAGGAGCACAGGTCCTCGAACTGCTCCTCGGTCTCGCCCGGGAAGCCCGCGATGAGCGTCGTGCGCAGCGTGGCGCCCGGCACGTGCGCGAGCACGCGGTCGACGAGCGCCAGGAACTCCTCGCGCGAGCCGGTGCGGTTCATGGCGCGCAGGATGCCCGCGTCCACGTGCTGCAGCGGGATGTCGAAGTAGTCGCATACGTTGTCGTGCGCGGCCACGGCATCCAGCAGCTCGTCGGAAAGGCCTTCGGGCTGGATGTACATGATGCGGAACCAGGTTTGCGGGAACTCCTCGGCCAACGCGGCCACGAGCGCCGCCAAAGACGACGGCTCGTCGAAGTCGGCGCCCCAGCGCCCCGTGTCCTGGGCGATGAGCACGATCTCGCGGGCGCCGGCAGCCACCTGGGCGGCGACGTCTGCGCGCACGTCGTCGAGCGGGAAGCTGCGATAGCGCCCGCGGATGTACGGGATGGTGCAGTACGTGCAGAACCGGTCGCAACCGTCGGAAATCTTCACGTAGGCGAACGGCGCGGCCGGGAGGGCGGCAAGCGCCGCACGGGATCCTTCGACTTCGGCGGCTCCGCCGCTTGCGCTCAGGGTCACGGAGGCGGCGGCTCCCCCGCCCGGGGCGTCGACGCCAAGCGCGTCGGCTACGATAGCGGCGATATCGTCCTCGCGGCTGCATGGCACGAACGCACGCGCTTCCACAAGCTCGTCCGCAAGATCCTCGCCGTAGCGGGCGGGCATGCAGCCGGCCACGATGAGCGGCGCGCCCGCCGCGACGTTGGGCATCCCGGCCGCATCGAAAACGGCTTCGATGCTCTCCTCGGTGGCGCTTTGGATGAACGAGCAGGTGTTCACCACCACGGCGTCCGCTTCGGCAGGGTCGACCTCTATCAGAAACCCGGCCTCCGCCAACCGCACGCGCATGCGCGCCGTGTCAGCCTCGTTCTTCGCGCATCCCAGCGTGACGAAAGCGACGCAGGGCGCAACGAGCGCCGCGTCAGATGAGCGTTCCATATGGCGAGACCGTCCTAGCGGTAGTTGACGAACTGGAGCGGCTGGCCGTAGTCCTTCCCCTTGAGGAAGGCGATGACCTCCTGCAGCGCATCGCGCGAGGGAGAGCTGACGCGCAGCTTGTCACCCTCGATCTGGACCTTCACCTTGAACTTCTCGGCCTTGATATCCTTGTTGATCTTGCTGGCAACGTCCTTTTCGATGCCTTCGACGATGGTGGCCTTCTGACGAACGCTCTGGCCGGCGGCCGCTTCGGGATCGGCCCACTGCACAGCGGCAAGATCGATGCCGCGGCGAACGAGCTTCGAGCCGATCACGTCGATGACCTGCTTGGCCACGAAATCGGCGGGTGCCGCCACCGTCATGGACTTGCCCGCCTTGTCGAGGGTGATCTCGGCGC
>NZ_DBFEGU010000225.1:0-3065 GCF_048329335.1 Eggerthella sp.
ATTAGTATGGAAAGACAAGCACACATCACGAACGGCCGCCGCGTTCCCGCGAACGTCCACAAACCGGCCCGATTCGGCCGATTGCCCGGCGCTTGCGATGCGCTCGCCAGAAACGGCCGGTTCGGCTACGCGGGATCACGAAAACCACTGCCGTGAAGGGGATCCCGGCCCTGAGGCGCCGAGAAGCGACGGGCGGCCAGCAGGCCGCCCCTACGGAGCCGTCACGCATTGCGACGTAGGGGCGGTCAGCCCCGCATCTTCTACACGGCATCCTCTCCGGTTTCCCCGGTGCGGATGCGCACGACGTCTTCCACGGGGAAGACGAATATCTTGCCGTCGCCCACTTCCCCGGTTCGCGCAGTAGCGCGGATGAGGTCGACGAGCGGGCCCACCTCGCCGTCGTCCACCACCAGTTCGAACTTCACCTTCGGGATCATGTTCAGCATGACCTCGGTGCCACGGTAGTACTCCTTCCACCCGTGCTGCTTGCCGCAGCCCTGCACCTGCGAGATGGTCATGCCCGACACCTGCGCGGCGAACAGCGCTTCCTTGAGCGGCTCCAGCTTCTCGGGCCGCACGATGGCCGTGATCTTCTTCATAGTCGCACTCCTTCTTTAGTCGAGGCCCACGTAGGCCGGGTACGCGCTCTCGCCGTGCGCGGCCACGTCGAGGCCTTGCGCTTCCTCGGCCTCGCTCACGCGCAGGCTGCCCTTGAAGCACGCCTTCACGGCGAAGCCCAGCACCACGTCGAGCACGCCCACGAACACCACGGTCACGAGGATGCCCAGCACCTGAGCGCCCAGCAGCGTGGGATCTCCCGTGTAGACGAGGCCGCCGAAGTCGGTCCACGACAGCTCCGGCACGCAGAACAAGCCGGTCAGCACGCCGCCCGTGACGCCGCCGATCGCATGGATGCCGAAGGCGTCGAGCGCGTCGTCGTAGCCGAGCTTCCGCTTGAGGAACGACACGGCGAAGTAGCACACGGGCGACACGACGAGGCCCATGACCACCGCGGCCCACGGCTCCACGAATCCCGCCGCCGGCGTGATGACCACGAGGCCGGCCACCAGCCCCGTCGCCGCGCCCACGAGCGTGGGCTTGCCCGCGCGCGCACGCTCGATGAGCATCCACGACACGAGCCCTGCGCCCGACGCCACCACGGTGTTCACGAGCGCAAGCGCCGCCACGCCGTCGGGGGCGAACTCGGAGCCCGCATTGAAGCCGAACCAGCCGAACCACAAAAGCGTGGCGCCCAACGCGACGAACGGCACGTTGTGTGGACGGTAGCTCACCAGGCCGAACCCGCGCCGCTTGCCTGCAATCAGGCAAAGGATGAGGCCCGTGAGGCCGGACGAGATGTGCACCACGTCGCCGCCCGCGAAATCGAGGGCCCCGATGGTGTCGCCCACGAGGCTGCCCTCGCCGCCCCATACCATGTGCGCGAGCGGCGGGTACACCACCACGGTCCACACGGCCACGAACGCGCACACCGCGCCGAACTTCACGCGACCGGCCACCGCACCCGTGATGATGGCCGTGGTGATCATGCAGAACGCCAGCTGAAACACCACGTCGGCCATCGCGGGATACGCGCCGTGACTCAGCGCTTCGGGCGCCTCGCTCGTTATGTCGATCACGAGCCCTTGCAGGCCTATCTGATCGAAGCCCCCGAAGAACGGTATCGAGCCGTCGCCACCGTACGCGAACGACCAGCCGCACACCGTCCACGTGATGCCGACGATGCCGAGCACCGCAAACGACATGATCATCGTGCTCACGACGTTCTTACGGCGGCTCAAGCCCCCGTAGAAGAACGCCAGACCCGGCGTCATCAGCAGGACGAGCATCGCGCAAACGATCATGAAGCCCGTCGACCCTGTGTCAAACATATGCATCTACCTCCTTGGAAATCGCGCGTCGCATCGGTTACGCTTCGATGATCCCACGCTTTGACCTGGTGTTGAGTCACAGCTGCCACTGTTAACACGCCGGGAAACGTCTTGTAACAAACACGAAGCGGCCGCGTTACAATAAGGAAACACGCACCACCGCCCCACCCGCGAAAGGTTGCCTTCCATGAGCATCGCATTCGACGCCGTTCGAACCGCCGACGATAGACAGCGCCTCGCCGCGCTGGCCGACGAGATCTGGCACGAGTACTGGCCCGCCCTCATCGGCGACGCGCAAACCGACTACATGGTGGAGAACTTCCAAAGCCTCGGCGCCATCGAGCGCGACCTGCGCGAGCACGCCTACGAGTACTGGTTCCTGCGCGCCGAGGACGACGGGCGCATCGTGGGGTACACGGGGGGCCGCGCGGAGCCCGAGACGAACCGCTACTTCATCTCGAAGGTGTACCTGCAGGCCGAGGAACGCGGCAAGGGCTTCGCCTCGCAGGCCATCGCCTTCTACGAGCGGCTGTGCCACGAGCGCGGCCTCGAGGCGATGTACCTCACGGTGAACAAACACAACGACCTTGGTATTCGCGCCTATCTCGGCAAGGGATTCGAAACCATCGACGCTGTGGAAACCGACATCGGCAACGGCTTCGTCATGGACGACTTCATCATGGAGAAACGGGTCGAGTAGCCCGAGAGGCCAAGTCGCCGACAGTCCTTGCGGAACCGTCGGCGACAAGGGTACTTATCTACGCCGCCGTCGAAAGCTTGTTGGCCTCGGCGACGGTCAGCCAGCCCTCCGGCACTTCGGCTTCGCTGTGGCACTGCGTGCAGTACATCACGGAAGCGCGGTGCGCCTTGTGGCACTCGCTGCACTCGATCTCGCCGTGCTGCGGCTGATGCGGGTTGAACTCCATGTCGCTCGTGGCCTTGATCAGGTCGTCGCGCGTCAGGTTGTGGCAGCTCTCGTTCAGGCAGAACTCGTCGGCGTCAACGCCGCGAGCCTCGGTCAGCATCTCCGTGTCGCGCTCTTCAAGCGGGTACACGTAGTTGCCGGTGACCCAGTTCATGCCCTCGGACATCTGCTCGCTCAGCGTCGGCACATGGCAGGCCATGCAGTCCTTGCCCTGAGCCTTGTGCGAGACGGCCAGCATCGCGTTCGTGTTG
>NZ_DBFEGU010000226.1:0-4939 GCF_048329335.1 Eggerthella sp.
CAACGTTTGAGTATTCTACCGGTAGTTTCGAATACGCGCAAGCCCCTTTTTCGAAAATTTCTCGAAGAGGATTTGCATCGGCTTGCGGATATCCCCTTGGCATCGGTGCCCGTTTTGGGATAGAATAGCGGGACGCTTTACGGGCCTATAGCTCAATGGTGGAGCAGGGGACTCATAATCCCTTGGTTGCAGGTTCGAGCCCTGCTGGGCCCACCAGGAAAATCGAAACCGGTTGCGCTACGACTCGCGCAACCGGTTTTTTATGCGGCGGTCGCCGGGTCGCCCGGAGCTCACCTGGACTTGGAAACGGAGGCCCTTCGCACGATCTCGACCTGGGGGCACCGCCGCTCGATCTCGGCGAAGAATTCTTCCTTGTCCTTGACGGCGATCATCAGCTCCTCGTAGCCGATGCGCAGCTCGATGCGGTCGAACGACGCCGCCAGGGAAGCCAACGGGTTGGACGTCTCGCGCAACCGGCGGATCTTCGAGACGGGATACGTCGCCTTCTGGAAGCCGAACACGATGAGCAGGTTGCCCTTCCCGTCGAACTCGACGTAGTTGCGAAGAAGCGTAGGGATGATGAAGATGTCGCAGAGGACAAGGCACAGCGAGCAGACGACGGCGCTTATGAACGCGCCCTCTTTCGCAGGATCGGCGAAGAACGACGTGAGCGGCCACGCCAGCATGACGTTGACGCCCACCGTCAACGCGTAATACCACCCGTCCACTTTCCCCGCGAACCTCATCGGCTCACCCATGATGCTCCTTCAATACGTCGACATGCGTCTTCAGCGAAAGAACGATGAGCACGGCGACGCCCAAGGCCGCCGCGATGCCGATGACCAAGCACGCCGTGCGCACCGCGTCGTCCTGTTGGGCGTAGCTCCACGCCCCGAAGCACCAAAAATCGATCGCGAGCAGGAAGATGGCCACACCTGAGCGTCGAGCCTCCCGGCGATACTGCGCCTCGCTCGGGTTGAGCGCCAGAAAGTTGTTTCCCCCGGCGAGGATGCTGAAGCATTTCACATTGCCGGCGAACACGAACGCGCCATACACGCACATGAGAACACCGACGACGATGAGGGCGATGAACGTTTCCATGATGGGCCTACCTCATACGAATTCCGGCAAGCTCTTCGCCGTTCAGGAAGCTGATGCCGTACGTTACCGTCGCTTTCTCGTACACGGCGACGACCTCCACCACATCGAACACCTGCCCGGATTGCGAGATCTCCGTCGCGTACGCATTGCCGAACGACCCGAAGGCACCCCAATCACCGGGAACCGTGATCTCCCTCGCTTGCTCCATCATCTCGGCGTTGAGACCCGCTTTCATTTCGTCGATCGACATCGACTGCAGCGTTTCGTAATCGCCCGCGTCGAGCAGCGCGACCACCTCCTGCGCACGCTCGATTACCTGCTGCTCGGTTTGGTGGGAGCTTTGCCCCGCAGGGGCGGTTTTCGGCGATGCCCACCAGGTCGCGGCTCCGATGATCGCCGCCACGGCCACCGCGACGGTCGCCACGATAGCTATCGTCTTGGTGCGCTTGCGTTTCTTGCCGGCGGCTCGCTCCGCTTCGGAGAGATCCTCGTTGAACTCTTGCGCCACCTGACGCGGGTCGCCCATGCGGGATTCCACCTGCTCCCAGGTCTCGCCTGCTGACAGAGCAGCGGCGATGTCGGATTCGAGGTCGCGCACGAACTCGGCTTGGCGCGCTTTCGAGCAGGTCAGACGCTTCGCAACCGCCTTCACATAGGATTCCTTGTTCATCGCTCCTCCTCCATGATCGACCGCACATGTCCGTCGAATTCGTTCCAGATCTCGTACATCTCGCGCAACGCGTCGCGCCCCGCCTCGGTGATCGCGTAGTACTTGCGCGCGGGCTCCTTCGCAACGTGCGCGCTCATGCGGCTGGTCACGAGGCCGCCGTCCTCAAGCCGGTAGAGGATGGGGTACAGCGTGCCCTCCTTGAGCGCGAGCGCGCCGTTCGAGCGGTCGCGAAGCTCGCTGATCAGCTGATAGCCGTATTTCTCCTCGTGCTGCAGCAGCTTCAAGACGAGCATGTCGAGCGCGCCCTTCTTCATCTGCTGCGCGAACCGGAGCTGCATTCCGAACCCTTCCCTCTATCACCTAGCAATACTAAATATATCTGATCTGCGAATATCTTGCAATACGATAAGACCGAGCAAAAGCCCGACGCTGCAGCGCATCGGGCTGAAAATGACGAAAAGACGTCGAATTTGGAAACCGCCGCGTCCTTTCGGACACACTCGGAACAGTGCATGCAGGAAAGGCGACTGCGCGACCAGGCGTTTCGCAAAAGGAAGCCGACCGGCGTCCGCGAAAGCCGGTGCGAGATTTCCGAATTCGATGCTTTTTCGCCATCACCGGCACCGTCGACAGCCCGTACGCCGCGTCGAGGAACAGGAAGACGGGTTACTGGGTTCTTTTAACCAGGTAGCATTTATGGATACGGGGGTTGCGTTCGAAGTCGTGGGGAATGGTCTGCGCCGTGATGTCCTCGAGCGTGACGCCGTACTTGGCCAGCGCCTCCTCGTCGGGCTTGAACGAACGGAGGTTGCACGAGAACACGGCCTCGCCCTCTTCCGACAGCAGGCGCGACACGCCGATGAGCAGCTCCACATGGTCGCGCTGCACGTCCCACGTGCGCTTGCCCATGGCCTTGGAGTTGGAGAACGTGGGCGGATCGACGAACACGAGGTCGAAGCGGCGGCCGGTGCGGCGCGCTTCGGTGATCCACGCCATCGTGTCGCCGCGTTCGAAGGTATGCTGCTCCCCCTCGAAGCCGTTGGCTGCCATATTGCGAGCGGCCCAGTCGAGGTAGGTCTGCGACAAGTCCACCGTCGCAGTGCTCTTGGCGCCGCCACCGGCTGCATGCACGCTCGCCGAACCCGTGTAGGCGAACAGGTTGAGGAAGCGCTTTCCCTCGGCCTTCTTCCCCACCAGCTCGCGCGTGAGACGATGGTCGAGGAACAGGCCTGTATCCAGGTAACCGACCAGATCGACCTCGAACAGATAGCCGTCCTCGCGCACCTGGGTGACGTAGGAGCGCCGGCTCGAGTCGCGATACTGGCTGCCGCCCTTGTCGCGGCGGCGCACCTTCGAGAACACGTGGTCGGGGCGCACGCCCAGCACCACGGGCGCGAGCGCCAGCACGTCGTCGTAGCGGCGCTGCGCCTTGCCGGGATCGATGGTGGAGGGCGCCGCGTACTCGGCGATGTGCAGGTACAGGTTGCCCTCGGCATCGCCCGCGCCCGGATACACGTCGATGGCCACGGCGTAGTCGGGCAGGTCGGCATCGTACACGCGGTAGCACGACACGCCTTCACGGCGCGCCCACTTGCGGCGCTCCTTGGCCGTTTTGCGCAGCCGTGCGGCGAACTGCTCGGACGTCGGCTCCAGCACCTCCACCACATGCTCGGCGCCGCCCGCGGGATCGGGCACGACCACCTTCACGGCCTCCATGGGGGGCTTGTCGAACACGAGCGCCTCGGTCTCCACGCGGTCGCGGCCGAGCACGGCGCGCACCGCGGGCGCGACGCCAAAGCGCGCCTCCACGATCTCGCCGCCGGCCACGGCGAACGTCGAGCCCCCCGGAGCGACCGAAGCCGCGCGCACGAACGCGGCCGCGTCAGCCTGCGAGCGCGCGTCGGACTGGGCCCGCTCGCCCGTGGGCAGCACGCTGGCGACCGTGCACGAGGCCGCCTCTCCGCCGCGCGCCCTGCCGGCAGCGGCGCACACGCGCGACACCAACTCGTCGACGCTCTGCGCGTCCGCAAGCTCGATGCTGACGGCCTGGCGCAAGCCCGCGCGCTTGGCGTGGACGCGCGCCCGCGCTATGGCCGGAGACGACGTGGACGCGCCCGCGAAGCGCACATGCGCCGGATCGGGCGGTGCCGACGCGGGGCCGTCGAGCGCGCCCGGCGCCGTGGCCGACGCGAGGCCGCGTTCGAACCGCTCGTCCGCCTCGTCGATGAGCTCGTTCCAGACGTCAGGATCCGAAGGCACCCAGCCGAAGAAACCCCAGCGCTCGCGCGTAAGGCCCGGAGCCAGGTCGCACGCGGCAGATGCCGCCTCCACCACCAGGAAGCCGTCGCCGCACGCCGGATCGACCAGCGCCTCGCCGCGGCTTCCGCGGGTGCGCCAACCTGCCAGCGCCAGAAGGCCGGCCGCGAGCGCGCACGACAGCGGGGCGTCGGGACCGTCGTCGGGCGTGAGGTAGGAACGGTGGTACAACGATTCGCCCGACAGGTCGAGCGAGATCGTGGCGCGCCCCTCCCGCACACGCACGTCCACCGAAACGTCGGCATGATCGGCGTCGACGTCGGGACGTTCGCCGCGCATCTCACGCAAACGGTCGCATACGGCATCCTTCACCTTGAGCGCCGTGAACCGGGTGTTGCGCAGCTCGTCGTTCATGCCGTGCGCCTGCACGGACATGCTCGCGCCCGGAACGATGACGCCCTCCCAGGCGATGCGCCGCACGCCCTCGTACAGCAGGTTCGCATCGCCTGCGTTCACGCGCCCCACCACCACGAGGATGCGCGAAGCCAGCCGCGACCACAGGCACGCCGACAACGCATGGCGCACGTCGCAGAAAAAGGCGACGCCCCCGCCGAGGGGGCGCACGCGCTTGATGCCCAGACGCTTCAGCTCTTCGGCGAGCGGCGCCTCCAAACCGGACAGGCAGCTAGCGAACAGTTCGAGGTTTTCGTTATCCATACAGCGCAGATCCAATCTTCGCATGCCGCAGGTTGGCGTAGTAAGTCAGCGAGAAGGACCCTGGTGTTCCGAATTGGCGGGATGGAGAAGGCGAAGCGTACGTTGCGTACGCGAGTCTTCGCCATCGCGCCAAAGCGGGGCGCCAGGGTCCTTCGCAGCGTCGGCCCGTTCCGACGGCCGTCAGGCCGCCGGAAC
>NZ_DBFEGU010000227.1:0-2855 GCF_048329335.1 Eggerthella sp.
GTTATGCGGATGCGTAAACGCACACCTGCATACCTGTGCGGATGCGCGTTTACTTATTCTTGCCCGCCGGCGCCGCTATGCGCCGTATTCCGACGCCCTCGCGGCGCGATACGCGCGGCGCGTTTCGACCTTGCGGCAGCACTCCTTCCGTGCCGCCACCGTCCTCTCCGCCACGTCGTAGGCGTACGCGATGAGCGCGCCCGCCACCGGGAATACGGCGCAGTTGATGTAGACATAGCTGTATGCGAGCATGAACCACATCCCGACGAGCCCCGCGACCAGCGCGGCGGCGGCGGCGACCTTCTCCCTTCCGCTCGGCTCCATTACTTCCCTCTTGCAACCGGCCATGACGGCCTCCTTCCGATATTCGGCGATCCCGCGCCGACGCGGTCGCGGCCTCCCTTGCCGCTGGTATGTATGTACCCAGCTGCGCACATGCGTAAACGCACAAACACGTAAATGCGCACGTATGCGTCTGCGTAATTCGATAATTTGCCCAGCGGGCCGCCCGGACACCGGTCGGCAGGCCCCTGGCCTGCGATTTCCATGGCCGGATGACCGGCGGGACCCCATCCGTCCCATAGGCAGCCGGGTGTGGGAAACGTGTGGAGACGGGCTACGGCATGAAAAAGCCCCGCCGTCTCCGGTGGGGCGATCACTTGAGTATGGGGTTGTACGGGTCGGCTAGAACGGGATGTCCTCGTCCGCAACCTCGACGGCGGGAGCCTCGGGGACCGCATACTGCTGTCCACCATCAACCGCGGCAGCAGGAGACGCGGCAGGGCGGGAGTTCATGAACTCGATCTCGTCGACGATGACCTCGAGCTTGCTGCGCTTCTGGCCGTCGCGCTCCCAGGAGCTATAGCGCAGCTTGCCCTCGATCGCGACCTTGCTCCCCTTGGAGATATAGCGGCCGACAGCCTCGGCGCGGGTGCCGAACATGGTACAGTCGATGTAATTGGGATAGTCCTCCCACTCGCCGGTCTGCGGGTTCTTTCGGCGATCGTTGACGGCGATGCCGAACGAGAGCACCTGGGTGCCGGCCGCGGTGGCGCGGAGCTCGGGATCGCGGGTGAGGTTTCCGGTGATGTTGACTCGGTTGATGCTCATTGGCTTCTATCCTTTCGGTTCCGGCGGGGGGCCGATCCCCCCGCCTTCGTCGCCATGTATGTACCCAGATGCTCAGATGCGTAAGCGCATAGATGTGCGTTTGTGCGGTTATGTATTGGGCTGGCACCGGAGCCCGGCGTTTTCCATGGCCGGATGACCGGAGGGACCCCATACGTCCCGTAGGCAGCCGGCTGTGGGAAACGCGTAGCGATTCCTCCGGTTCGGTTCTCGCCCAGTTTGAATCACGGGGCGGTTCAGAAGGCGTGCGTTCGGCGCCGGTTAGGGTCCGGGGCCGGCTCTACACGTGGGACGCATATGGCGCCGCTGAAGGATGCCTCGTCGTAGGCGTCGCGCAGTGCGGCGACCAGGCATTCGCGTGTAACGTAGAAGTCCGGCTCCCATTTCTCGCCGTCGCCGCCCGTCACCCGATACCATCCCTCGCCCTGCCAGACCTTCTCGACAGCCTGGTCGATCACGGAGATCTCGGCGTAGGGCAGATGGATCTCGCCGGCATCCCCGTAGGCACCGCGGAGGTCGTCGGCAAGGTCCGCTTCGGTCCCGTACCATGTGGCCGGATACGATCCCATCCCGTCGGTGAAGCAGATTCGGTACCAGCCCTCGCCCTGCCAGCATTCCTCCAGATCGGCAGCGACGGCGCGCCCGATCTCGTCATCGTCCGTATACATGGCTGCTCCTTGCCCAAGTCGTTCATTCGGTATTACCCGTTGATACCCCGTTCGGGCGCATCGGAAACAGCCGATTCCGATGAGGACGGGAAGATACGGACAGGCGGCCTTCCGCCCCGATCTCAATTTAGCGGGCATGAGCGGGGGCGATTCGGGGTAAACGGCTCTCTAGGGAAGCCGCGGGAGCGGCATGGGACGGAAACGGAAGGATATGGACATGGCCACGGATCACGGCACGGTGCCGCCCATCGAGCACGATGAGACGGCGAACCTGAGGCTCGCGCTGATGGAACGATGGAGGGAGTCCTGCGGGCGCGTGGCCGAGAGGTTCGGACGCCGCAGCGACATCCCCTTCTACTCGAGCGCGCTGTCGGCACTCGCCGGCGAGTGCGCCGACGACATGGGCAAGTCCGGCAGGGTTGCCGAGGCGGCCGTCGCCATGCTCGCCGACGCGCTCATGGAAAAGGACCCGCGGGGATATGCGGACAGCGCCGAGGCTGCCGCCAGGGAGCTCGAACGCCTCGTCTCGTCGATCGCATACGCGGACGCGCTTGGACGCCTGCGCGCGGCAAACTCGACGTTCGAGACGCGCATCCTTGGGGAGATCGACGGAACCGACCCGGATGCACTGCCGGCGATGCCGGATGGCCTCGTCGGACCGTCGGATACGGCCACCTGCACGATCGATATCCTCGGCGGGTCGCAGGAGGACAACCGCGAGGTGCTGGACACCTGCGGCGCCATGATGATGAACGAGGATCCCGATATCGGAGACTTCTGCTTCATCACGTTCATGCTGCGCGACGGCTCGCCCAAGACGGGTATCTTCTGCAAGATACGCGACTCCCGCCGCGTGCAGGACGCTTGGGCGCGGGCCTATTCCGACTACACGAACGGCGACCGCATCGGGTCGGCCGAATAGGCATAGCCATAGGCCGCCTGCTGCGCGGTGAGACCGCAGCGCGGGCGGTACCGCCCCGGATGCCCTCCCCGTTGGGATTGCAGGACGGTATCCAGGGTGGGAGACGGCGGGGGTATCGCGCGCGTGGCGCGCGATAC
>NZ_DBFEGU010000228.1:0-12085 GCF_048329335.1 Eggerthella sp.
GTATTCTACGCATCTGAAAAAGCGTAACGACGACGGGGGCGGCCGCGTGAACGGCCGCCCCCGTTTCTCGTTCCGGCAACCGCGTGGCCGCTACGGGCGTTCGTTCGGCTCGATGAAGCCGACGGCGAACTGCGCGTCCGAGACGTCCCGGGGGACGGGGCGCGAGTAGAGGAACCCCTGCGCGATGATGCGATCGTCCATGCGCACGAGCATGGACGCCTGATCGCGCGTTTCCACGCCTTCCACCACCACGTTCACGGCCAGCTTGTCGGCGATGGACACCACGCCGTCCAGGATGGCCTTGCAGCGCTCGCCGCTCTCGCTGCTCATGAGGAAGCTGCGGTCGAGCTTCAGCACGTCGATCGGCAGGTTCTGCAGCGTGCCCAGCGACGAGTACCCGCTGCCGAAGTCGTCAATGGCGATGCGGAAGCCCAGATCCTTTAAACGGCGGCACAGCCGTTCGGCGCGTTCGAGGTCTTCCATGACGATGTTCTCGGTCAGTTCGAGCTCCAGCAGCTCGATGGGCACGCCGAATCCGTCGACGATGCTCTTCACCGTTTCAGGGAACGCGTCGTTTTGCATGTGCAAGCGCGAGAAGTTGCAGGCGATGACGAGCGGGTGTTCTCCCGCGTCCAGCTGCTCCCGGATACGGGCGCAGACGAGGCGAAATACCTGCAAGTCCAAGTCGACGACCAGGCCGGTGCGCTCGAACAGGGGAATGAACTCGTCGGGCGGCACGAGGCCGCGTTCAGGCGATTCCCAACGAACGAGCGCTTCGAAGCCCACGAGGCGGTTCGTCGCTATTTCCACCTTCGGCTGGTAATAGGCCGTGAACTCCCCGCGCTCGAGCGCGTCGTGCGCGGCGGCCACCAGCGCGCGTTCGGCGATGTCGCGATCCTTCATGCTCGCCGAGTATAATGCTGCGGTGCTGCGCGAGGCCTCCCCAATGCTGTCCCGGGCGTAGCGTGCGGCGTCCACGAACTCGATGATGGTTTGCACGTCGATGCGCGGCGTTTCGGCGCTGCGCTCGATGATGCAGACGCCGGCCTGCAGCATGAGCCGGTGCGATAGCTCGGTAAGCGTTTCGGTGCTGTTGAAGCGACGGTCCAGTTCATCGAAGTGCTCCAGCAGCGCGTCCCAGCCTCTCCAGCGAACCAACAGCACGAATTCGTCTGCGATGACGTGCGCGTATCGTTCGTCGGCTGCTTTCATGCCGGCCAGCGTGCCGTTGAGGTCGAGCAGCACGCGATCGCCCGTGGCGTAGCCGAATGCTGCGTTGAAGCCTTTAAAGCTCTTTACGTCGAGGTACACGATGGCGTAAGCGCCATCGCGGGCGTTCGCCATCTGAGCGCCCACCTCGGAGCGGAAGCGGGCGAGACTCCAGCCTTCGGTCAGCGGATCGGTGAACGAGAAGTCCTCCACTCGCCGCGCCGCGCGAAGCTTCACATGGCTGACGTACAGGGCAACGCCGAGCACGGAGCCGAGCAGTGCGACGATGCCGGCCATGAATTGCACCGGATACTGGCGCAAGAAGTCGAAAGGGCTGATGGGATGTACGGCGAGGCTGCTTTGCGAAAGCCAGGTGGTCATCTTGCTTTCGGCGGTGTACTGCACGCAGCGGTCGAGGATGCTCACCAGTCGTCGGTCGGCGTTGCGGCTCACGCCGATGCTCATGCTGTTGAAGAAGGAGGTGATGGTGGTGACGCTCAGGCTCTCGTATTGGGGTTCCGCCAGCAAGTAGTTCGCCACGTGGGTATCGGCAAAGGCGATATCGGCTTTGCCTTCAAGCACTGCATCGAAGCAATCTTTCGGGGTGTCGCAGTACACGATGTCGTATTCGGCGTACGAAGAGTACGCCGTGCTCGCGGCGAGCGAGAAGCCGCTTGGCAGCGCGACGCGCGAACCGGAAGGATTCGGTCCTGCGACAAGGGCCATGGGGTCGCGCAGATAGGGGCCGGTGGTGTCGAGGCTTTTGATCGCCTGGGGGTCGGATTCTCGATCGACGTCGTACACGATGTCGGCGTCGCCGCGTTCGACGAGGCGGACGGCCTCGTCGTGGCAGTCCGCAGCCACGAATTCGAACTTCAGCCCGGTGATCTGCGCGATGTCTTCGAACAGCAATGCGACCGCGCCGGCGAACGCGCCGGTTTCGGGGTCGGTGTAGGAAAGCGGCGCGCGATACGAATCGTAGGCCACGCGCAGGGTGGGAGCCGACGCCAGATAGGCGTACTCGTCTTCGGTGAAGACGGGATCCTGGTCGGTGTTGATGCTGAAGTAGCGGTCGTACAGCAACGTGGCGAAGTCGGGGTCGCGCAGCTTGAGGCGGCTCATCGCGCTGTCGAGCTCATCGGCTATGTCGGTGCGTTCGGGCGAGAGGGCGATGTACAAAGGCTCGGGGGCGAACTGAGCTACGGTTCGGAAGCGCGAATTCGTCCCGAGATACGTGATGGCAATGGCATCCACCGCTCCTTCGTCGAGCGCTTTCAGCAGGTCTCCGGTAACGCTGTAGGCCACGATATCCGCCGAAAAGCCGTTCTTCTCGCTGTATTGTGCGAACGCTTCGGCGTCCTGGCTGTTCGCGATTACCCCCACGCGCATGCCGGAAAACGTTTTGAAGTCCTCGTAGGCGTAACGCGTGTCGTCGAGCCTCACGTTGAGCGTGGTGGAAATCTCGCAGAGCGATGATGCCGAGAAGATCATCCGCCTCTCTCGGTCTTCGGTGTAGTACACCATGGGAAGCAGATCCACCTTGCTCGCTTCAAGCGCGGCACAGGCCTCTTCCCAACTAGGGTACTTGACGTATTCGTATGTCCAGTCGGCGTAGCGTGCGATTTCGTTGAGATACTCGATGTTGTACCCAACGTAGCGCCCTTCTTCGTCGGTGGACATATAGTCGCCGTCTTCGAAGTAGGCGACGGTCACGACGCGCTTGCCGAACGTGGCGAACTCGTCGGCGAAAGCCCGCGAGGATCCGGGATACGTGGTCGTTGCGACCGTACAGGTGAACGCGATGACGAACGCCCAGGCAAACATCATCGGTTGAAGCCGAGAAGGGCTGAATGTTCTTGCCGGTGCTATGCTTCGCTCCGATCGATGTGACGGTGTCTAAGAATGGTTGATACCAACTTACCTTACCATATGCATGGCCTTCTCAGAAAGACTAGTCGGGTGACGTGTGCGCCTTTTTTTGCGTATGACGTGGTGCGATAAGGTCAAGGTTCA
This sequence comes from Eggerthella sp., assembly GCF_048329335.1. Classification (NCBI taxonomy): domain Bacteria; kingdom Bacillati; phylum Actinomycetota; class Coriobacteriia; order Eggerthellales; family Eggerthellaceae; genus Eggerthella; species Eggerthella sp. Next base: position 3,223 of record NZ_DBFEGU010000228.1, read on the forward strand.
GCGCGGCTCCCATTGATCGATTTTCCTCTTTGAGCGGTTGCATAATTTTTTTCGAAAAAAGTGCTTGACCGGATTTCCTCTTCCGGTATACTAGGCTTCGCACTTTTACGGGGCCTTAGCTCAGCTGGGAGAGCGCATGGCTGGCAGCCATGAGGTCAGGGGTTCGATCCCCCTAGGCTCCACCATATTTGCTACGACGGATGCGATGCATCCGTCGTTTTTTTATTGTGCACGCATTGCGTCCGATGACGGCAAGCGGGGTGAAGGATATGGTCGAGGCGGCAGATAGCCGTGCGGAACCTCAGTCGGTGGGCGAAAACGGCGCTCCTATGACGATTTGGCAGGTGTGGCTTCGACGTCTCTGCCTGTTCGTGATCGTGTGGGCTATCGCGGAAGTGCTGTTGGGCGCTGCGTTGTGGGGTGCTTACCTGTTCGCGCGCATGGTGCTTGACGTCGAGCCCTCGGTGCTGGCCGAGCCCGTTGTGGGCGCGATGGCGATGGCGGGAGCGTGCCTCAACCTGGCCATCGGATTCCTCGGCCTTCGCGGAGCGCGGAATCCGCGCAAGATCACCCTGTTCTTCTGGATCACGTTCGTCGATGCGATGTTGACGGCGTGGGCGCTGGCCAGCAGCGTGTCTGCGGGCACGTGCGACCTCACCTCGCTTGTGAGCGGCCTGTTCGTCATCGCGCTAGCCGTGTGCGCTTGGCAAGTGCGCGGTCAGACGGGTTACTTCGACGCGCATCCGTAAGGCCTCCCGGCGTGAAAAAGCCTCTCCGGGGTTCCGGAGAGGCTTTCAACTGCGGGCGGTTTGCTTGACGGCTGCACCCGATGCGGCGCTAGTCCTGCTTCGCGGCCTCGATTTGCGCGATGATGGGGTCAAGCGCGCCGGCTACGTCGTAGTCCTCCACCTTTCCGGCGTCGCACAGGCGCGCGAAGCTGGGGTCGATGGGCAGCGTGGCGTAGGCGGGGATGTCGTAGCGCTCGGCCACGGCCGCACCTTGCGGATCGCCGAAGATGTGATGGCGCTTGCCGCAGTCGGGGCACTCGAAGTAGGCCATGTTCTCCACGAGGCCCAGCAGCTCGACGTTCATGTCGTGCGCGAGGTTCACGGCCTTGCCCACGATCATGGCCACCAGCTCCTGCGGAGCGGATACCGTGACAATGCCGTCAACCGGCAGCGACTGGAACACGGTGAGCAGCACGTCGGAGGTTCCCGGAGGCATGTCGACGAACAGGTAGTCGATCTCGCCCCAGTTCGTCTCGCTGTAGAACTGACGGATGGCGTTCGAGACGACCGGGCCGCGCCAGGCCACCGGGATGTCGTCTTTCGGCAGCATGAGGTTGGTGGACATCACCTTGATGCCGCTTTGCGTCTGGCCGGGCAGGATGCCGTCGGCGTCGGCGGTCAGCGGGTTCGTGATGCCGAAGGTCTTCGGGATGGACGGTCCGGTGACGTCGGCGTCCAGGATGCCCACGTTCTTCCCGCGCTTCTGCATTTCGCTGGCAAGCAGGCTGGTGACCAGCGACTTGCCCACGCCGCCCTTGCCGGACACGACGCCGATGACGTGTTTGATGTTGGAGCGGGAGTTCGTCTCGATGGTGCTGGGGCCCTGGGCGGTGCGGTCGCTGCATCCGGACTCGCCGCAGCTGCTGCACTCGTGCGTGCATTCTTCTGCCATGATTCCTTCTTTCTGGGTTTTCAGCGCCCCCGTGCGGCGGGAGCGCCACTCGTCTCACCTGGATGATAGCATAAGCTTTATACTTAGGTGGAAGGAATCGACCTGCGCGCCGGGCGCGCGCGGAGACGGAGGAGCGCGCATGCTGTTCGCTGATATCGACCTGTTGGATGAGAACCTTGATTTCCGCTCCCATTGCTGGGTGGGCGTGCGCGACGGGCGCGTCGCCTACGTGGGGGATGCGGCTCCGGCGGGCGAGGAAGCGGCGAGGTACGGAGAGGTGTACGACGGACGTGGCAAGCTCTTGTGTCCTGCGTTCTACAACGCCCACGCGCACGCGCCCATGACGCTGTTGCGCGGCTACGCCGAGAACCTGCCTTTGCAGGCGTGGCTGAACGACATGGTGTTTCCGTTCGAGGCGAAGATCACGCCCGAAGACTGCTACTGGGGCACGCTTCTGTCCTGCGCCGAGATGGCGCGGTACGGCTGCGTGAGCTTCTCGGACATGTACTATCACATGGAGGAGGGCGCCCGCGCCGCGCTCGACGCCGGCATCAAGATGAACCTGTCCGACTCGCTTCTTGCCTTCAACGGCGAAGGGTTGGACGACCTGCCGGTGAAGGGGAACCTCGACCGTCTCATCCGCGATGTCCAGGGCGCAGGCGATGGCCGCATCGTGGTGGACTGCAACATCCATGCCGAGTACACGTCGAACCCGCGCGCCGTGGCCGATTTGGCGGCGTACGCGAAGGAGCACGGGCTTCGGTTGCAGGTGCACGTCTCCGAGACGCGCCTCGAGCACGAGGAGTGCAAGCAGCGCCACGACGGTTTGACGCCGGTGCGCTACTTCGAGAGCCTGGGCGTGCTCGACGTGCCCGTGACGGCGGCGCACTGCGTGTGGGTGGACGACGGCGACATCGACGTGCTGGCGGAGCGCGGGGTGTTCGTGGCGGCGAACCCGGCGTCGAACATGAAGCTGGGCAGCGGTTTCGCCCCTGTGGCGAAGATGCTCGCGCGCGGCGTGAACGTGTGCCTGGGCACCGACGGCATGGCGTCGAACAACAACCACGACATGATGCAGGATATGTACCTGCTGGCGCTGACGGCGAAGGGGTCGACGAACGATCCGGCCGTGGTCACGCCGAAGCAGGCGCTTACGGCCGCTACGCGCGTGGGCGCGCTTTCGCAGGGGCGCGACGACTGCGGGTACGTGGCCGTGGGGGCGAAGGCCGACTTGTGCGTGCTGGACACGTCGGGGCCGTCGTGGGCGCCGATGACGAACCCGCTGGTGAACGTCGTGTACGCGGGACATGGCGCCGACGTGTGCCTGACGATGTGCGACGGGGTCGTGGTGTATCGCGAGGGCGAGTGGCCCACGCTGGACATCGAGCGAGCGAAGGCCGAGGTCGAGGCCCGCACGAAGCGCATCATCGGCGAGCTGTAGGGCGAGTGCTGCCGGGTGGGCGGCTTGCTTGACGGAGGGCCTTTGCGTATACTGGCAGGCGAGCCGCAGGGAGCGGGTACTCCCCACGGCTCTCGGACTCGCTTCGGCGGTTCGGATGTTTATTTTGGTCCCGGTTCGTCCTTTTGGGACGACCGGGGCGTATCTTTCAGCCGCGCTTGAAGTGTGAGCGAGGCTACCCCGACCGTCAGGCTGCCGAAGGCAGCGATGAGGCCGAGAACCTGCAAGATCACCCCGATAAGATCCAGCAATATGCCATCCATAGAGGACACCCCCTTCCGTTTATCTAGAATTCGGAAATGGATGTAAAGAGGGTGCTATCCTCCCCGCCTGGCGAGTTCGTGCCTCCTATTATAGCGAGCTCGTCTTACGTGCAGATGGCGTGCATCTAGCGCAGATCTTTCTCGATCTGCTGCGAATCTCACGCATTTCCCACGTGGGTTCCATGCCGTTTGCCCCTGTTTCCAACGTCGTTTCCACACGCTCCGACATGGTTCGCACGTTCTCGGCGCTTCGGTACGCATGTTTCACGTGAAACATCGGTTCGTTTTGTTTCGGGTGAAAGCATTTTCGCGCGGTGTTGTGCGCAAAGTACGGCTAGGCACGGTGGGCGCGTTGGTCTATTCTGGGATGAATACAATCGTGAAGAGGGAAGGGGCGGCATGCTGAGGATTTCCGATACGCGCATCGACGGGTTCATCGCGGAGGACGTGCCGTACGTCGATCTGACGTGCGCGGTGCTGGGCATCGGCGACGAGCCGGGCGAGATGGAGTACTTCACGCGCGAAGACTGCGTGCTGGCCGGCGCGAACGTGGTCGCGCGTATCATGGGGAAGCTGGGCTGCGACGTGGTGGAGGCGCGTCGCGACGGCGAGCGCGCGACTGCGGGCGAGGCGTTCTTCCGCGTGCGCGGCACCGCGGGCGACCTGCATGCGGCGTGGAAGGTGTGCCTCAACGTGTTCGACCATATGTCGGCCGTGGCCACGAAAACCCGCGCGATGGTGGACGCGGCCCACGCGGCGAACCCGCGCTGCGAGGTGCTGACCACGCGCAAGAGCATGCCGGGCGCGAAAGACCTGCTGACCGAGGCCGTCATGGCGGGAGGGGCGTTCCCGCACCGGCTGGGGCTGTCCGAGACGGTGCTGGTGTTCGACCATCACCTCACGTTCTTCGGCGGCTTCGAGGCGTTCGTGGAGCAGCTGCCGGATATCAAGGGCCGCTGCGTTGAGAAGAAGCTGTTTGTGGAGGCTGATGCCGAGCGTGCCCGCGTGCTGGCGCGCGCTGGCGTTGACGGCATCCAGGTGGACAAGGTCCCCGTTGACGAGCTGGAGCCGCTTGTGCGCGAGCTGCGCGCCATCAACCCGCACGTCACGCTCATCGCGGCCGGCGGCGTGAACCCGCAGAACGCGGGCGCGTACGCGGCAACCGGCGTGGACGGCCTGGCCACCACGGCGCCCTTCTCCGCCAAGCCCCTCGACATGAGCGTGCGCATGCGCCCGCTGTAGCGGCTTGCGCCGTGGATGTGCGGTCTTTGGGCTCGGCGGATGCGTTGTCACCCCAAAGCCGCGGTTTCGGGCAATATTCCGAGGCTTTGGGGCGACAACGCATCCGCCGCTGCCGGTCTTCTTCGCATGGTCGTGGGCATCGGGCGAATTTTCTTGAACCGGGTGTAACCTTTTCGCGTCGGGGCGCGTCTAATAGGTAACCGACCTTGAAAGGGGCACCCGCGTGGACGATCTGATACAGCGAGCGCGAAACGGCGACGGCGAGGCGTTCGCCACGCTGTTCGAGCACAGCAAGCAGCCGTTGTGGCGCGCTGCGATGGCGGTGCTCGGCAACGTGGACGATGCGTCCGACGCGCTGCAGGAGACGGCGGTCAAAGCGTGGCGCGCCATGCCGCGTTTCGGCGGCCGCAGCGCAGTGAACACGTGGTTCATGCGCATCCTGCTGCGCGTCTGCTACGACATGCGTCGTCAGTGCAACCGCGAGACGCCGTGCGCCATGGGGCTGTTCGCCGCGGACGTGGACGGCTCGGGCGTATGGTGGGAGCCGTCGGCGGGCCAGATGCTGGCGGGCGCGGGCGTGCGGCGCGATCCCGACCGCGACGAGGCGCTCGATGTGCGCGACGCCATCGCCTCGCTGTCGGCCGACGATCGGCTGGTGCTGGTGCTGTTCTACGTGAACGATTTCCCTGTGCGGCAGATCTCCCAGATCATGAACGTGTCGGAAGGTGCCGTGCGCACCCGTCTGTCGCGGGCGCGGGACCGCTTCAAGGTTGCCTATTCGCAAGGCTCGAACGAGGAAGTTGAGGTGGCGCGATGAGCCATGAGAGGTTCGACAACGAAGACGAGCTGCGCCGGGCGGTGATCCGGGATTTGGACGCGGGCCCGATTCCCCCGCAGGTGCAGGTCAAGCTCGACGGCGTGTACGCGTCGCTGGGCTCCGTTCCTCAGGATCGCCCCACGCCGTCGGGCGCGGGCGCTCCGCAGCGTCGGCAGCCGGTCAAGCGGCGGTCTGCCGAGCCTGCGCACGGCAAGCGCAAGGGCGTCCGCGTGGCGCGCCGCGGTGCGATGGTGGCGGTTGCGGCCGTGCTCGTCGTGCTGTTGAGCGGTGTCGCCTTCGCCGCATCGCGCCTGGTGCAGATGCAGCCGGGCGATGTCGGATTTTTCGGGGGCGGTAACAACCTGCCCATATACAACAGCTTGCAGCCCGGGGTTTCCAGCCTGAACGCCGAGGTGGGCGATACCGTTGAAGTCGACGGCGTGCAGGTGACGCTCGATTCGGTGTCGTGCGATCGCAACATCGTCAACCTGTTCTTCACGTTGGAGAAGGAGGGCGGCTTCGACCTGACCGAGCAGTCGAACTACGAGGGCTCCCAGGAAAACGAATGGGCGCGCTTGCAGCGGCTTGCTCCGCGCTTCTCGTACAGTCTTTCGAGCAACGGCGAGGCGATCGGCAAAGATTCCGTCTACGTGCTCGATGCGTACCAAGAAGACGGCAAGGTGAAGATCATGGAGCGCATCGTGCCGGAAGCGACGCTTCCCGACCAGGTGGACATCGCGCTGGAAGGCTATGCGATGTGGAAGCAGTTCGAAGAAGGAGACGAGCCCTTCACGTTCGATGTCGGCCTCGACCTGAGCACGGTGGCCAGTCCGCGCGAGCTGGGCGCGCACGACCTCGTGTTCAATACGAGCGACGGCGACAAGACGATGGGCATCCAGCGTTTCACGGCATCCGAGCTGGGCACCGTGATGGTCGTGCGCAACGACAACGAGTGGACGGGAGAGCAAGGCGAATACGGTTCTTCCTACGGCCCGCCCGAGAACGTGCTGAGTCCTCATTTGCTTAAGGTAACCGATGACCAGGGCAACGTTTTGACTCCGGTCGAAGCTGGCGATGGTTCGGGCGTCAATCCGGAGGGTTCGCAGATTATCGAGTTCTCCAATCTCTCGCCCGAAGCGCATAGCGTCACGTTCACGCCGATGTTGAACGCGCTCGACTGGGACTCGATGACGGTCGAGGAGCGTAAAGCGAGGAATGAGGAAAACGTACAACATGTGGACGTCTCTCGAATCGGCACCACATTGGAGACGAGCGAGTTCGGCGGCTACGAGCTGACCGGCTGGGACGTGACCGATGGAACGGTGAGCATATCGCTCAAGCCCTACGGATGGCAAGCTATGGGACCGTACATGGAGCTCATTTCCGAAGACGATGTGACGCTCTTGGAGAGCACATGGACGGATCCCGAGACGGGCGAGACGGGAACCGGCTACCATTCGGGCATCATGTATCGCAAGCACGACTATATGACCGGCGAGTTCGTCCAGATGGTGTCGTACTACGCCGCAGACGATGATGAGCTGCGCGGGCTCACGAACTACAGTTACCGCTCTGCGTTCGGTGAGTATCGGGAAGAGCCAGACGCGGCGCAGACGCTCTCGTTCTAAGCTGTTCCGAAATGAAGAAGCGGGCCCATCGCGATGATGGGCCCGCTTCGTTTCTGCTGCGGCCGGTTTACTTCCCCAGCACCTTCTTGATGCCGTTGCCCGCTATGACGGCGCCGCCGCCGATGGCCAGCAAGCCGGGACCGGGCAGGATGAGCATGGGCACGCCCACCAACATGATGGCGCCGCCGATGGCCGTCTGCACGGCGCCGCCGATGCGGTTGGGCTTCTTCTTCGAGACGCGCCCTTCGTCGATGATAGTGGCGTTAACGGCGGCCTGCGCGGCGTCCTTCCCGTACGATGGCGCGCGGAACGTGTCGCTGCCCGACGGGCTTGCGCTTTTCGCGGCGTCGCTGGTGCTTGCGACGGGGTTGACGTCGATGATGGGGCTTGGGTCGCTCATGGTCTCCTCGCTTACGGTGGGGTGCGGTTTCGTGCCGCGTGTCTGCTTCGATTATACGGGCTGCGCGAACCGCATGTCGTGCGGCGCGCCCGCGGCTACGAGTTCGTCACCGTTCGGTAACGTGTTGCTCGCGGCTTCTTCAAAGATGGATGCGAGGGGCATCGGGAGCGTGATCCGAGCCCGCCTAATTCCGTCGTTGTGGACGCCGAAAGCGGCTGTTTTGCGATACACTATGGGTCAAGGTTTCAAGATCGCGTTTGAAGTTCGTAGGTTAGGCTCGACTGTGGTTCGCGCCTTGGCAGAAACGACAACGGCGTGGGCCACGCAACAGGAAAGTTGGTGGTCAACATGGCAGCTCCTGCTACCGAACACGTGCGAAACATTGTGCTGGTGGGCCAAGACGGCGCCGGCAAGACATCGCTCGCCGAAGCGATGCTGCACGTCTCCGGCCGTACGCCCCGCATGGGCACGACGCACGACGGGAAATCCTACCTCGACTACGACGATGAGGAGATCCGGCGCAAATTCACCATCGGCACCTCCATTGCCCCCATTCCGTACAAGGACTACAAGATCAACCTGCTTGATACGTCCGGCCACCCCGACTTCATCGGCGACACGCTGGCCACCATGCAAGCGGCCGAGATGGCGTTGTTCGTGGTGGACGCCGTGGCAGGCCCGCAGGTCATGACCACCAAGCTGTGGCGCGAGGCGGAGGACATGCGTCTGTCGCGCGCCGTGTTCATCAACCATATCGACCGCGAGAACGCCGACTTCGACACGGCCATGGCGCTGCTGCATGCGCGCTTCGGTTCGCGTTTGGGACCGGTGACCATTCCTATCGGCGTCGACAAGGACTTCGAGGGCGTCATCGACATCATTCGCATGAAGGCGCGCTATTTCGATGCCGGCAGCGAGAAGGAGCGCATCGAGGAGATTCCGCCCGAGTACGCCGATGCCGCCCAAGCCGCGCGCGACAAGCTGTGCGACCTCGTGGCCGAGGCCGACGACGATCTCATGATGAAGTACCTGGACGGCGAGGAGCAGCTCACCCAAGACGAGCTCGAGCAGCTGTTGGACAAGGCCATCGCGCAGGAGCTGTTCATTCCCGTGTTCGTGGGCTCCACGATCATCGAGCAGGGCATCCAGGGCGTCATGGAGGACATCGCCACCTACTTCCCGCATCCTCGCCATCACGGGCGCTTCCGTCTGGCCAACGGCGAGGAGACGTTCGTCGACGAGACGGGCGAGCCCGCCGCGTTCATCTTCAAGACGGTGTCCGACCCGTTCGTAGGCCGCTTGAGCTTCCTCAAGGTCATCTCGGGCGTGCTGGAACCGGGCATGGAGCTGATCAACGCGCGCACAGGCAAGAAG
>NZ_DBFEGU010000229.1:0-6997 GCF_048329335.1 Eggerthella sp.
GCGCCAGCTTCCTGCTCATCGTCGACGACGTGGCGCGCCTCGTGGCCAGCTCCGAGATACCCATCGGCATCCTGACCGCGTTCGTGGGAGCGCCGTTCTTCCTGTACCTCATCACGAGGAGGAAGCAGGGGCTATGAGCATCGATGTCGAGCACCTCAGCTTCTCGTACGGCAGCCACCATGTGCTGCGCGACCTGAGCTTCCGCATCCCCGACAACACGCTGGTGAACGTGCTGGGGCCCAACGGCGTAGGCAAATCGACCCTGTTCCGATGCATCCTGTGCCTCAACAACGGCTGGACGGGCAGCATCCGCGTGAACGGGAAGGACCTGCGCTCGATCTCCATCCGCGAGCGCGCGAGCGAGGTCGCCTACATCCCTCAATCGCATTCGTCCACTTACGCCTACGACGTGCTCGACGTGGTGCTGATGAGCGCGGGCGGCGGGATAGGTTTGTTCTCCACGCCGAAGCGCATGCACGTCGACCGGGCGTGGGATGCGCTCGAGCGCGTGGGCATCGCCCATCTGGGTCATCGCCCCTACACGCAGATATCGGGCGGAGAGCGCCAGCTGGTCCTCATCGCGCGCGCCATCGCGCAGAACGCCCGCACCATCATCATGGACGAGCCTACGAGCGCGCTCGATTACGGCAACACCGTGCGCGTACTGTCCACCGTGCGCCAGCTCGCGCGCGAAGGCATGAGCATAGTCCAATCGACCCACCAGCCCGATCAGGCGTTTCTTTACGCCGACCAAACGCTCGTCATCAACGACGGACGCGTGCACGCCTTCGGAAGCCCCAAAGACGTCATTACCAAAGAGCTGGTCAGCACCATCTACGACGTGGACGTGGAGGTCAATTCCCTATACGGCGACAAGGTGCGCGTGTGCGTGCCCGTACGCGAGATAGAGCGATAAACGCAAGGCAACGAAGTCGAAGAAAGGAAGATTCTATGGGAGGGATTACCGCAAGGAGCATGCTCTGGGCGAAACGCCTGCTGGTCGTAGGCGCGCTATGTCTGGGACTGGCGTTCGCGCTGAACGGATGCTCGCAGGCTCCGTCGCAGAACGCACCCGAAAGCGCCGACGGCGCCGCGCAAACCGATCAGGCGGCGCAGAACGAGACGCGCACGTTCACCGACTCGGCCGGACGCACGGTGGAAGTGCCCGCGAAGATCGACCGCATCGCGCCGGCGGGCCACACCGCCACGCAGGTCCTGCTTACGATGGCACCGGACAAGCTGGTGACGATCTCGACGGAGCTCACGGCCGACCAGGCGAAGTACCTGGGAGGCGACTACGCCAACCTGCCCGTGACAGGAGCCGCGTTCGGAGCGAAAGGCGACCTCAACAAGGAGGCCGTCGCCGCATCCGGTGCGCAGATCCTCATCGACACCGGCGAGATCAAAGACGGCATGAAAGAGGACCTCGACACGATGCAGCAGCAGCTGGGCATCCCCGTGGTGGTCATCGAGACGAAGATGGAGGACTACGGCGCAGCCTACGAGAAGCTCGGCGAGCTGTTGGGCATGGAGGATCGCGGCAAGGAGCTGTCCGACTACTGCAAGGCCGCCTACGACGAGACCGTATCCGTCATGAGCAAGATTCCCGAGGGCGACCGCGCGAAGGTGGCGTACCTGCTCGGCGACAAGGGGACGAACACCATCGCGAAGAACTCCTACCAGGGCCAGGTGATCGACCTCGTGGCCGACAACGTCGCCGACCTGGGCAAGGTGTCCGGCAGCGGCGCCGGCGTCGAGATCGGCATGGAACAGCTGGCTATCTGGGATCCTGCGGTCATCCTGTTCGGCCCGGACAGCATCTACGACACGGTGGGCTCCGATGCGGCCTTCGCCGACCTGTCCGCCATCAAGAACGGCTCCTACTACAAGGTGCCCGGCACGCCGTGGAACTGGCTGAACAGCCCGCCGACGGTGAACCAGGTGCTGGGCATGCAGTGGCTGCCGCGCCTGCTGTACCCCGAGCAGTACGACAACGACCTGTACAAGACGGTCGCAGGCTACTTCAAGACGTTCTACGGCTACGACCTGAGCGAGTCCGAGTTCAACGAGATCGCCGCGAACGCCCGTCCCAAAGCATAGGGCATCGCATCGATCGCACGTCCACGGAAAGCCCGGCGCGCCGGGCTTTCCTGCTATGATCAACGAAAAACGGTACGAGGAGATGCATATGGGAGAGAAGATCATGGACGGTTTCCCGTCGCGCGAAGAGGCGCTGGCCGACTTCTTCGCAGCATGGGAGCCGGCGAGGAGCGTCGAGTACGTGGCGCTCGACGACGCGGTGGGACGCGTGCTCGCCTGCGACCTGGCGTCGACGAACACGCTGCCGGTGGTGCGCGCCTCGTCGTTCGACGGTATCGCGGTGAAGTCGGCAGCGTTCGCGAACGGCATGCCCGACACGAGCAGCTGGAAGCCCGGCGTGGATTACGTGCGCGCCGACACCGGAGACGACTTCCCCGACGCGTTCGACGCCGTGGTGATGATCGAGAAGGCGGTCGTTCGGGAGGACGGATCGGTAACGTTCGACGACGACGTGACTGTCGAGCCCGGTTCGGGCGTGCGGCCCGCCGGCTCCACGCTGCGCGCGGGCGAGCCGCTCATGAGCGCCGGCAGCATTATCCGACCCACCGACCTGGCCGCTCTCGCCATGGGCGGCGCCACGATGGTGCCCGTGCGCGTCAAACCGCGCGTGGCGTTCATTCCCACGGGCAGCGAGCTCGTACCCGCAGGCATCAAGCCCCGACGAGGTCAAAACGTGGACACGAACAGCCTCATGTGCAAGCACCTCCTCATCGAGTACGGTGCCGAACCCGTGGTGTTCCCCCTCGTGCACGACGATCCCGTCGAGCTCGAACGCGCCTTCGAGGCGGCGCTCGCCACCGCCGACGTCGTGGTGGTCAACGGGGGATCGGCCCTCGGCGAGGAGGATTTCAACGTGAAGCTGGTCGAACGCCGCGGGCAGGTGGTGCACCATTACATCGCCGCCGTGCCGGGACGGCCGCTCATGCTGGCCGTAGCCGACGGCAAACCGGTCGTCGATCTGCCCGGCCCCACCATGGCCGCCTACTTCGGCTCCGAATGGTGCCTGCAAGCGATCACGGCGCGCATCCTGGGAATTCCGCTGCGCCGCCGCCCCGTCGTGCAGGCGCGGGCGGATGCCGCGAAGACGAGCATCCCCAAGATGGCGAACATAGCCCGCGTACACGTGACGCGCGACGACGAGGGCTACGCGGCGCACTTCCTCGATTTCAAAGCCGGGGAGCTGGCCGCGTGCATGACGTCGAACGCGCAGCGCGTCTCGCCCCTCGGCGAAGCGGGATGGGCCGAAGGCGACCTTTTGGACGTGGAGTTGCTGCGCGGCGAGGAGTTCGTCGATCAAGGCTAGGGCGCGCCTGAAGCGGCCCCACCGATGCCGTTGTCGCCCGAAAGCCGCGCTTCGAGGGCGAAAACCACGGCTTTCGGGCGACAACGCGCGCGGATCGTCCCTGGACGCACGAACGGCCCGGTCATCGACCGGGCCGTTCGCTGTGCTTGCTGCAGAAGCGCTATTCGGCGGCAGGAGCCTCTTCGACGAGGGCGTCCACCGCGGCGGCTTCCTCGGCCGTAGCCTCGGGAGCGGTCTCGGCGGCAGCCTCAGCCTCGGCGGCCTTCTTAGCCTCGGCCTCGGACTTCTTGGCGAACTCCTCGGCGCGCTTGGCCTTCTCGGCGGCCTTCGCCTCGCGCTCGGCCTTCTTCTTGGCCTCGGCCTCGGCGATGGCGGCGGCACGCGCGGCCTTCTTGGCGGCCTCGCGCTCAGCAACGGTCTCCTTCGCGGCACCGAACTTGTCGGCGAAGCGCTGGACGCGTCCGCCGGTGTCGACGAAGCGCTGCTGGCCGGTGTAGAACGGATGGCACACGTTGCAGATGTCGATCTTCAGCTCAGGCTTCGTCGAACGGGTCTGGAACGTGTTGCCGCAGCTGCACTTGACCGTGCAGTCCACGTACTCCGGATGAATACCCTGTTTCATTATGGTTCTCCTTTACGGGCCTTGGTTTCCGACCAAGGCGAAGACAAGCCTTTGCACTATAGCACAGTCGACGCCGCAACGCACGCGTTTTCTCCGGAAATTCCCAACCTAAGCGAGGAACGCCTCGTTCACCGGAAGATGGTACGCCTCGGCGATGCCGCGCAGGCCCTCGTCGGGAATGGCGCTGGCGAACCGGTCGCTGCCGCCGTTCATCGCGCGCGCCTGCGCGTAGACGGTCGCGGCCTTGTCGATGGTCTGCGCCAACCCGAACGTCGAGTCGAAGTCGTTCCCAGCGCAGAACAGACCGTGGTGAGCCCAAACGCATGCGTCGTAGACGCGCATGGCGTCGGCCGTGGCGCTGGCGATCTCAGGGCCGCCCGGCACCATCCACGGCACTACTCCGATGCCCTTCGGAAACGCGATCATGGCCTCCATCAGCATCTTCCACAGCGCACGGGTGAACGTGCGCGCATCGAGCGGCAGCACGTTGGTCAGCGCCACCACGTTTGCGGGATGGGCGTGGTACAGCACCCGGCCCGTGCCGCCGGTCGCCTCCCTGCGTACCGACTGGATGGCTGCGTGGCTGGGGAACTCGCTCGTGGGCACGCCGCCGTTCTTGAAACCCCACACGATGCGCCACGCGTCGCCCGCGGCGTTGACCTCCACGATGCCCGCGCCCGTGTCGGGGTCCAGCGCCACGTTGCGCATGTGCGCTCCCGCGGCCGTCACCAGGAAGAACTCACCGCCCAGGTTGGCGACCTGCACGCCTAGCGGCACCCACGAGCTGGGATTGTCGTAGAAGAACGAGCGGCTGGATGCCACGTCCTCCGGCGCAAGCCGGTACGACGCGTTGCCGCCGTTGCTCTCATGCCATCCCTGGCTCGAGCCCTCGCTGCACAGACGAGCGAACCCTTTCACGAACGCCTGCTGCTCCACCGCCACGCCCGAGACGGCGCCCTTCGCCGCCGACACGCCGCGGTCGAGCACTTCCTGCGCATTGTCGAAGAAACCCATGGTCAACTCCTTATCCGAAGCCTATCGTCCGTTATCCGCCGCATACGGCCGGCACCGTCCGCCGCGGCCTATAGCCCGCCGTCGCCTTCGCCGGGACGTATCTGCACGACGTACATCACGTTGGTGGCGGCCGCCGCGCCGTCGCCCGGCTCGCCGATGGTGGGACTCGTGGAGGGATCGCCCGCCGTGAACACCGCCAGCTCGCCCGGTCGCACGAGCCCGTTCTCCAACACGGCGTCGTGCGCCTGCTCGACGACGTGGCGCATGTCGCCCTGCACATCGCCGAGCATGGGCGTCACGCCCCAGTTGAGCTGCTGCTGGCGCATGACGCGCGGAAACGGCGTGACCGCGAGGATGGGCACGCGCGGGCGCAGGTTCGACACGAGTCGCGCCGTGCGACCGGACATCGTAGGCGCGACGATGCAAGCGGCGCCCACGTTCTCGGCCGTCTGCACGGCGGCCAGCCCTACGGCCAGCGCCACGCGCGCCTTGTCGCGGCTGCGGTCGGGCGCGCGCTCGTCGAACAAGTAGGGCTCGCTCGACTCGGCGATGCGCGCCATCATGCGCACGGCCTCCACCGGGTAGCGCCCGCCGGCAGTCTCGCCCGACAGCATCACGGCATCGGTGCCGTCGTAGATGGCGTTCGCCACGTCGCCCACCTCGGCGCGCGTAGGACGCGGGTTGCGTATCATAGAGTCCAGCATCTGGGTTGCCGTGATCACCGGCTTCGACGCGCGGTTCGACGCGCGGATGATCTCCTTCTGGATGTGCGGCACCTTGTGAGCCGGCACCTCCACGCCCAAGTCGCCACGCGCCACCATCACGCCGTCGGCCGCTTCGATGATGTCCTCGAAGTTCTCCACCGCCTCGGCGCATTCGATCTTCGCGATCAAGCACACGCCCTCGCCGCCGTGCTCGTCGAGGAAACGCCGCAACTCGCGCACGCCCTCGGCGTTGCGCACGAACGAGGCCGCTACGAAGTCGACATCCTGATCGATGCCGAAGACGAGGTCGGCCCGATCCTGGTCGGTCATCACGGGCAGCGGCACGCTGGCGCCGGGGATGTTGACGGACTTGCGCTCGCCCAACAGCCCGCTGTTGCGCACCGTGCAGCGGATGTCCGAGCCTTCGACCGCCTCCACCCGAAGCTCGATGAGCCCGTCGTCCAGCAGGATGGGCTGGCCGGGCCCGACGACGCGCGCCAACCCCGCGCAGGTTTGCGAGACCAGCTGCGCCGTGCCGTCCACCACGCGCTCGGTGAGCACGAGGGAACCGCCCTCCCGCAGCTCCACGGGACGTCCGCCCGCAAGCGAGCCCGTGCGGATCTCGGGGCCGCGAGTATCCAGCAGGATGGCGCACGGCGAGCCGAGGTCGCGACGCACGCGTTTCAGCAGATCCATGCGCGCCCGGTGTTCGTCGTGCGAGCCGTGCGAGAAGTTGAAACGCGCCACGTCCATGCCTGCGGACAGCAGCCCGCGCAGGGCGGTCTCGTCGTCGACGGCAGGTCCCAGCGTGCAAACGATCTTCGTGCGTCTTGCCATGCTCCTCCTCGATCGCGCCCGTTCCATGGGATCCATCATACCGTGAAATCCCCGCGAGCCCCCGTCGCGCCACCCCAATCCGACGAGTCTGCACACAAGCGCGGCGTCTCCGAGCGGCAACGGGCTTCGAAGCCGCCTTCGGATCCTCGCGCGCTGCGCGAGATCCTTCGACTCGCTTGCGCGCGCCCAGGATGGCGAACGGAGATCCGCTAACTCAGGATGGCGGCATGCATGCTCTTCCCTTCCGAGCAGACGTCCCGACCGCACGCCTGGCGCATGACCTCCCGAGAAACGTCTCGCCCCAGGGATCGCACGCCCCGTCGGACGACCTCCCAAGCAGCTTGCAGACGCACGGAGGCTCCCCTGATGGCGAAAAAGCATCGAATTCGGAAGAAATCGAGCGCCCCGATGAGACCC
>NZ_DBFEGU010000230.1:0-19492 GCF_048329335.1 Eggerthella sp.
CGGGCGAAGATCGGCATGATCGCCTTCGACGTGCCGAACCCGACGGCCGAGACGAAGGAGCTGCGCCACCAGGGCTCGGTGGTGAAAGCGACCCTCGTGGAAGACGAATCCGTCATCGGGAAGCTGAAGGACGCCGACGAGCAGCTTGCCGTGTGCACCTTTGTGGAGATTACCGAACTCCTGCCCGTCGGTTAACTCTTCGCGCGTTGTCCGATACAATGGGTGCCACCGAAACTAGACGATAGGAGCGGCATGGCAACCATCGACACCATCAAGACCATCCTCGAGGAGAACCTCGACATCGACCCGAGCACCGTCGAGGAGAGCTCGACGTTCGACTCGCTGGGCATCGACTCGCTCGACATGGTGGAGCTGATCTGCGACCTCGAAGAGGCCTGCGACGTGGACTTCGGCGAGCCCGAGGGCCTCGACACCGTGGGCAGCCTCGTGGAGTACATCGACTCGCTGTAAGCGCGACAGCGCACGCAGTACCATCCAGCAGCACCGCGAAGGCCCGCCGATCGGCGGGCCTTCGCTTGTCCAGGGAGAATCGGGCCAGCGGAAAACCTTACGCGAGCGCCGCCTTGGCCGCGTTGGCGCCCGAGAAGCGACCGGAGGTGTAGGACCAGTTCAGACCGCACCCGCCCGCCGGGTAGTCGTCGTAGATGAACGTGCCGCAGCACACTTCGCCGGCCGCGTACAGGTGCGGGATGGGCTGACCGTCGGTGTCGAGCACCTGGAACTCGGTGTTCACGCGATAGCCGCCGAAGCTGCCGTGCGTGCACACGCCCATCGTCAGCACGTAGAAGGGAGCCTCCGCGAGCGGGACGAGGTTCTCGGCCTTCTTCTTGAACTGGGTATCCTCGCCGGACGCGGCCAGCTCGTTGTACGCGTCGAGCGCCGTCTGCGCCGCAGCGCCGTCGATGCCGAGCGCTGCCGCCGCCTCGGCCACCGTGTCGGCCTTCGCGAACATGCCCTGCTCCAAGCCGAAGTCGAGCTTGCTGCGCAGATCCTCGTCAAGCGCGTCCACCATGGCCTGGTCGTACACCGCGAAGAACTTCTGATCGTCGAAGTGCGCCACGTCGTAGTAGATGTCGTGCGTCTGGCCGGCCTCGTTGGCGAAGCGCTCGCCCTTGGAGTTGATCCACAGCGCCTTGTTGCTGATGAGCTTCGACTGGCCCGGCTCCACGGGACAGGCGAGGATGCCGTTCGTGCCGCCGTGGCCCACGTAGTCCGCGCCGATGTCGAGGCCCATCTGCAGCCCCTCGCCCGTGCAGCCGACGCCCACCTCGGTGTACACGCCCGAGTAGTCGGGGCAGTACCCATCGATCATCTCGACGTTGCGGCAGAACCCGCCCGTGGACACGATCACGTTCTTCGCGTTGTAGAGCACCGTCGAGCCGTTCCCGCGCTTTGCGAGCACGCCGGCCGCCGCGCCGCCGTCATCGACCACGAGCGATTCCACCGTGGTGCCGAAGTGGAACTCGGCGCCGTGCTCCTGAGCGTACGCCGTGACGGCGCTCAACGCGTCCATGGCGTTGTTGACGCAGTTATGGCCGCGCGGCACCGGGTCCTTGCCCTTCTTCGACACGGTCTCCTTGAAGGGCACGCCCAGCTCGCCCGTCAGCCAGTCGATGGTTTCGCCGAAGTGCTCGGCGCAGAACTTCTGCACGTCGTAGTCCAGCTTGTCGCCGCCGCGCGACAGGAAGTAGTCGAGCAGCCCCGACGGATCGTCCTCGATGCCCGCGGCTTTCTGCAGCTGCGTGCCCGCGCCGTAGAACGTGCCGAGGGCCAGCGAGCTGGAACCGGCCAGCCACGCCATCTTCTCCAGCAGCACGGTCTTCGCGCCGGCCGCCGCAGCCTGGCCCGCCGCCGTCACGCCGGCACCGCCGCCGCCCAGAACCACCACGTCGAAGTCCACCGTCTCGTACGCCTCGGCGGCCGCGGCCTGCTGCGGCGCGCAGCCGAACAGGCTGCCCAGCGCCATGGTGGCCAAACCGCCCGTCAGCGCCTGGGCGAACTGCCGGCGCGTCAGCGGCATGGAAGCCATCGTCGTCTCGGTGGCAGCAGTGGCGGTGCGTCCCGTCTTGATTCCCGTCATGATTGATCCTTTCCTCCCTAGGGTGATGCTTCATGCCCTGCACTCTACGCACGATGCGCGCACCTCAGAAGCCACCTTCCGGGTGAAAAACACCCGATGCCGCCGGGTTTCACCCGGAAGGTGTGAGGCGTGCTCTACGCGTAGTGCACGCGCTCGGGCGTGCTCGTATATACTGGTTGCCGTACTTCGTCCCCCTGCAAGAATCGAGGATCGATGCCGCACGCGAGCGCAACCGCTCGAACGAATCAGATGCGCGCCCTCATGGGCGGCGCCTTCCTGCCGTCGTTTCTGGGGCTGGCGGCCACGCGCGTCTGGCTGCAGGTGAACCTGTTCGCGTCGTACACGCAAAGCGACGACGGGCTGTTCACGGTGGTCAACAACCTCGCGTACGGCCTGGTGATGGTCATCGGCGCGGCCATCGCGCTGCGCAAGCCGTTCTCAAAGGGCAACCGCACGGCGGTGGCGTGGCTCGGCTTCGCCGTCATGACGTTCTCCACCGTGCTCATCCTGGCGGGCAAGGAAACCGGTGCCGTCGATATCTTGGCGGTGGCCAGCGTGTGCGCCGGCATCGGCAGCGCGCTGGGCGGCGGCATGTGGACGGCGGCGTACGTGCGGCTGGGATTGCGCCAGTCGGTGCTGTACGGGTTCTTGTCGCTGGCCCTCGGATCGCTCGGCGGCCTGGCGCTCAGCTTCCTGCCCGAGGCGCTCAGCTACACGGTGAGCATGTTCATGCCGGCCATCGCCCTCTTGTGCTACCAGCGCGCCATGAAGACCGACGTGGGACCGCAGCCCGCGCCCGAGCCGATCTACGACAAAGAGCCGCGCAGCACCATGCTGTTCATCTTCGGCGGCCTGGCCGTGTTCGGGCTGGCGCTGGGCATCTCGCGCGGCTTCCACGCCGGCGAGCCCGTGCCCATGGACGCGTTGCAACGCGTCGTCCACCAGATGGGCGTCGTGGTGATCAGCCTGTTCATCATCTGGTGGTTCATCGTGAAGCGCAAGCGGCTGAGCTTCTCGTTCCTCTGGCGCATCGAGATCATGCTGGTGGCCGCGGGCATGCTGATCCTGTCGGTGTTCCCCGGGCACTTCACGGGGCTGGCCATCGCTACCGTCAACATCGCCGACACGCTCATGCTGGGCGTGCTGTGGATCACGCTGCAGGACGTGGCGCGCCACACCACCACCGACGTGTACGCCGTGTATGGGTTCGCCTGGGCGTCGCGCGTGCTGTCGCGCGACGCGGGCCGCGTGCTGATCATGGTGCTGGGCGCGATGGGGGCCTCGTCGTACGCGGTGACCGCCGTCATCGGCATCGTGGTGTTCGCGCTGGCCGCCAGCATGGCGCTGCTGCTGTCGGACGGCATTTTGAAGCTGCGGCCGCTGTTCACCGAAGACGTGGCGGCTCCCGCCCCGCGAAGCGCGGCGGGCGCGGCGCGCGAGACGAGGCGAGCGGAGATGGAAGGGGCGGGAGCCGCGGCGCCGACCCCCGCGGCGATGCCGAGCGCGCAGGCCCAGCCGGACCCGCAGGAGTGGTTCCGCGACGCGTTCGACCTGTCGGAACGCGAGACGGAAGTGGCGCTGCTCATCGCCCAGGGACGCAGCAAGTCCTACATCGCCGAGGCGCTGTGCCTGTCGGAGAACACGGTGCGCACGCACGCCAAGAACGTCTACACGAAACTCGACGTGCATTCGAAGCAGGAATTGATCGACCTGCTGCAGAATAGGGAGTAGAGGCCTACCCTCTCCCCCAGCGCGGCGGAAGCTTCGGGATGAGCGCGTCTTGCTCCGCGCCGATCGCATGCCGCTTTCTTGCCGAATCGGCGCGACGTGCGGTCGCTAGGCCGCAGACGCCCTTTCGCGCCATGGGGAAGGGCTGTCCCCAACGCACGCATTCCGACCCCCCCCCCGCAGCGTCCGGGCAGAAGGCGTCTACCCCTCCAGCTGTTCTTTCAGCGCGCCTACCGAGTACAGACTGCCGAACGCGCAGATGAGGCCGTCGGCTCCCGCCAGCTCGCGCGCCTTCGCCAATGCATCGGCCATGTCGCGCGCGACGTGAGGCCGCATGTGCGCCGAGCACCCCAGCACGTCCTGCCCCGTCCAGCGGATGGCGCGCGCCAGCCTGTCGGCGGAAAGCGCGCGCGGGTTGTCGGGCGTCACCGCCACGAACCCCCCGACGAGCGGCATCACGGTTTCCAGCATGGCCGGGTAGTCCTTGTCCTCCAGCACCCCCATGATGAACACAGGCTTGCGACCGGGGAACACGTCGGCCAGCGAATCCACGAGCGCGCGGGCGCCCTGGGGATTGTGCCCGCCGTCCACGACGACGGTCGGCTCGCCCTCCCCCGCGCGCACGATCTCGAAGCGCCCCGGCCAGGCGGCGCCTGCGACGCCCTGACGCACCGCGTCGTCGTCGATGGCCCATCCGTGCGTGCGCAGCGCTTCGGTCACCTCGATGGCCAGCGCCGCGTTCGCCGGCTGGTACGATCCCAGCAGCTTCGTGCGCAGGTCGGCGAAGCGCCCGTACGAGAACGAGCGCGCGGGCGCGCCGGAAGCGCCCCAATCCACCGGGCCCACGTTCAAGCACGCGAAATCGGGCACGGTGAGCGTATCGCCCGCCGCCGCGGCCGCCTGCTCGACCACGGCCATCGCTTCGGCGTCCTGCGGCCACGACACCACGGCGGATCCCGGCTTCACGATGCCGGCCTTCTCGCCCGCGATGGCGGCCAGCGTGGTGCCGAGCAGCTTCGTGTGGTCGAGGCCGATGCGCGCGATGACGGCCGCCTCGGGCGCGTCGATGGCGTTCGTCGAATCGAGGCGCCCGCCGAGGCCCACTTCGAGCACCACGATATCGCAGCCTCGGCGCGCGAAGTGCACGAGCGCCACCGCCGTCATCAGCTCGAATTCGGTGGGGTGGTCGGTCATGGCCTCGGCCTGCTCCTTCACGAGCAACGCGACCTCGGCCAGTTGGTCCAGCGCGATGTTAACGCCGTCCACGCGGATGCGCTCTTCGAACGTGATCAGGTAGGGGCTGGTGAACAGCCCCGTGCGCAAGCCGGCCGCTTGCAAGATGGAAGCCAGGTACGCGCAGGTCGAACCCTTGCCGTTCGTGCCGGCCACGTGCACGAACTTGAGGCGGTCCTGCGGACGGCCCAGCCGGTCGAGCAGCTCGCGAATGCGATCGAGCCCCAAGCGCGATTCCATCCAGCGGGGCTCGTTGATGTAGGCGATAGGATCGAACGGCATATCCAGCCTCCCAAAAAAACACGAACGAGTGTTTCAAATGAAACACTCGTTCCCTTGTACAACGGTATTCAGTCTAGTCCTGCGTCAAATACTCCGCGATGCCCGCGGCGGCGCGCTTGCCGGCACCCATGGCCAGGATCACGGTGGCCGCGCCGATGACCGCGTCACCGCCGGCGAACACGCCCGGCTTCGACGTGGCGCCCGTGCGCTCGTCGGCCACGATCAGGCTGCGCGGCGTCACTTCCAGCCCCGGCGTGGTTTTCGCGATCAGCGGGTTGGTCTTCGAGCCCGCCGCAACCACCAGCATGTCGATGTCGATGACGAACTCGCTGCCCTCGACCGCCGTCGGGCGGCGACGGCCGCTCGCGTCAGGCTCGCCCAGCTCCATGCGCACGCATTCGACGCCGGACACCCAGCCCTTCTCGTCGCCCAGGATGCGCGTCGGGTTCGTCAGCAGCTGGAAACGGATGCCCTCCTGCTCGGCATGGTGCACTTCCTCGGCGCGCGCCGGCATCTCCTCGCGGCCGCGGCGGTACACCACGGTCACCTCGGCGCCCAGGCGCCTCGCCGTGCGCGCGGCGTCCATGGCCACGTTGCCGCCGCCCACCACCACGCACTTCTTGCCAGCGTACACCGGCGTCTCGTACTCGGGGAACAGGTACGCCTTCATAAGGTTCACGCGGGTCAGCAGCTCGCTTGCCACCGACACGCCGTTGAGGCCCTCGCCCTCGATGCCCAGGTAGCTGGGAAGCCCCGCGCCCGTGCCCACGAACACCGCGTCGAAGCCGCGATCCTCCATGAGCTCGTCGATGTCGTAGAGCTTGCCCACCAGCGCGTTCACCTCGAACGACACGCCCTTGTCGCCCAGCTTCGACACCTCGCGCTGCACGAGGTCCTTCGGAAGACGGAACTCGGGGATGCCGTAGGTCAGCACGCCGCCCACCTTGTGCAGCGCCTCGAACACGGTCACGTCGCAGCCCAGCTTCGCCAGCTCGCCCGCGCACGTCAGCGACGCCGGGCCCGAGCCCACAACGGCCACGCGCTTGCCGGAAAGGTCGATCGATGCCGCCGCGTCATCGCCGGCCGTCTGCTCGACGAGCCCTTCGCCTTCGCACGCGAACTCCTCCATAGCCGCAGCCGCTTCCTCAGGGTGCTCGAACGCCCAGTCAGACGTGAAGCGTTCCAGACGACCGATAGAAACGGGCTCGCCGTTCTTTCCGCGCGTGCACACGCCCTCGCACTGCGTCTCCTGCGGGCACACGCGTCCGCAGATGGCAGGCAGCGAGTTCGCGCTCTTCACTATGGCGTACGCACGGGCGAAATTGCCCTCGGCCACCTGTGCGATAAACTGCGAGATGGGAACGCCCACGGGGCAGCCGCCCACGCACGGAGCGTTCGGGCACTGGATGCAGCGGCGCGCCTCAGCTACCGCCTCTTCTTCGGAGTAGCCCAGAGCCACCTCGTCGAACGTCTGCGCACGCTCGACCGGATCGAGCTCCGGCATGGGAACGCGCGTCTTCTGCCTGTTCACCTCGTAGTTCGTCCGCGCCATGCTAGGCCCCCTTCCGCTCGTCGCCCGCATGCGCGCCGCACGAGCGTCCTTCGCGCGCCTCGGCCTCGAAGCTCCGGTACATCACGCCGCGACGCATGGCGTCGTCGAAGTCCACCAGATGGCCGTCGAAGTCTGGGCCGTCCACGCACGCGTGCAGGTACTCGTCGCCCACCTTCACGCGGCAACCGCCGCACATGCCGGTGCCGTCGATCATGAGAGGGTTCATGCTCACGTACGTTTTGATGCCGTAGGGCTTCGTCGTGGCGGCCACGAACTTCATCATGATGACGGGCCCCACAGCCAGAACGAGGTCGTAGTCCGCGCCCTCGTCGATGCGCTGCTGCAGCGCCTGCGTCACCAGGCCCTTGTTTCCGTTCGAACCATCGTCGGTCATGATGATCTGGCGCGTGGAATGCCGGTCGATCTCGTCTTCCAGCAGCACGAGGTCCTTGTTGCGGAAGCCGGTGATAACATCCACCTCGCAGCCATGGTCGTACAGCCACTTGGCCTGAGGAAACGCGATGGCTGTTCCCAAACCGCCGCCGATGACGCACGCGCGCTTCGCGCCTTCCAGCTCGGTGGGGTTGCCCAACGGCCCGGCGAAGTCCTGCAGCGCGTCGCCCGCTTTCATCTGGGCGAGGCGTATCGTGGTGGCGCCAACCGCCTGGAAGATGATCGTAATCGTGCCCGCCTCCGGGTCGCAGTCGTTCATGGTCAACGGGATGCGCTCGCCCTGCTCGTCGATGCGCAGCATGATGAACTGACCCGGCTTGATCTTCTTCGCGATCTCGGGCGCGCGCACCACCATGCGCGTCACCTCGGGATTGAGCGCCTCTACCTGTTCGATGGGATACACGTCACTGCCCTTCTCGTCTCAGATACAAAAGCAGCACCGAAAGCGGTGCCGTCTCGTAGATGTGGCCGTCAGTATAGCAAAGGCGCTGCCGCACCTATGTTACGAGCATGTTTCCACCCGGCCAGTGGAGGAAATCGCGCCGGAAGGGTTTCTCAATGTTCTGGCGTGCGTCAACAATCCCCCAACGGAGCAACCGGAGAGCATGCGGGGAGGCTCCTGCATGGTAAGCTGGGGAATCGTCCGGTCCGCGGGCAAGACGCCCGGGGTTTCGTTTGGGAGAACGCGATGGCTCACCTCTACTTTCTGCACAACCGCCTGCAAGCCGCCCCGGCAGGCACGCCCATCGACGCCGATCAGCCGGTGGTCGAAGTGCTCAACTCGCTGGAAATTGGCGAGGCCTGCTTCCTCAGCTCCGAGACGCGGGAGTCGCTGCGCTCCATATACACGGTCGAGAACACCTACCTCGATGTGTTCCCCCACTGCCTCATCGGATCGTTCGCCGTGCCCAACAAGAACCACATCCTGTTCGACCCGCTCTGCTTCGCGTTCTACTTCGACGCCACGCATCTGGTGTTCCTCGACGACGGCACCACCTGCGCGCGCGTTCTCGAGGAAATCGCCTCGCAAGGCGTTTTGAAGCAGCCCACCGTCGGTCACTGCCTGTTCGAGTTCATGAAGATGCTCATGAAGAACGACCTCTCCTTCCTGGCCGATCTGGAGGATCGCATGGAGGACGTGGAGGAGTCCATCATCGATCGCGGCAAGAACGCCAACAGCCGCACCATGCTGACGTTCCGGCGCAAGCTGCTGCGCATCGACACGTACTACCAGCAGCTGGTGGACATGGCCAGCGGCATAGCCGAAAACGAGAACGGGCTGCTCAGCAAGGAGGAAAGCCGCCTATTCCTGGTAGCGGAACGTCAGGCCGAACGCCTGTTGAAGCGCTCGCTCACCCTCAAGGAGTACAGCTTGCAGTTGCGCGAACTGTACCAGACGCAAATCGACCTGCAGCAGAACAACACGATGCAGTTCTTCACGGTTATCACCACGTTGTTCGCGCCGCTGACGCTGCTGACCAGCTGGTTCGGCATGAATTTCACGAACATGCCCGGCCTTGACTGGCGCTGGGGCTACGAAGCCATCATCGCCGTATCGGTAATCATCGTCGTGATCGAAATCATCATCTTCAAGCGCAAGAAGTGGCTGTAGTGCCTCACCCCCTCCCGCGCATCCAACGAAGGCCCAGATGGCAAAAAAGCATCGAATTCGGAAGTTGCCGCCTGGGATCGACTGCGAGCCGACCGTGCTCCGGATAACCACCCCGCATAATGCCTGATTGCGAAGAGCACTTCTTCTGGTGCCGCGCACGGCGCTTGCTCAAGGCTTGCGATGCATTCCGAATTCGATGCTTTTTTGCCATTTCGGCCTCGATCCGCTGCACGAGCGCCAAAGGGGCAATCTCGAACCGAAGGGGGCTGCGCACTAAGCCAGCCGCTAACGAAAGAAATCAGCTGTTTTTTCGTTACGCTGCGAAAAGGCCCCGCTATCGAAAGAAACCTTTCGTTAACGGGGCTGTATGAGGCAAGGGGACGGACGGCGCTTGCGTCGAGCCGTTACAGCAGCGGCGGTTGCTCGACGTGCGGGGGTTCGGCGGCTTTGGCGGCGGCCTCCGCGGCCCGTTCGGCTTCGCTTGCGCGCAACAGCTCGCCCAGCGTGGCGAAGTCGTTCTCCAGCGCCTCGCGCTTGGAACCGTCGTACAGCGCGGCCGCCGGGTGGAAGATGGGGAACACCTTGAACTTGCCGGCGCGCTGCACGGTGCCGTGCAGGCGCGTGATGCCGATATCCGTCTTCAGGATGAACTTCGTGGAGAAGTTCCCCAGCGTCACCAGGAACTCGGGATCGATGGTGCGCGTCTGCTCGCGCAGGTACGGCGTGCACAGCTCGATCTCCTCGGGACGCGGGTCGCGGTTTCCGGGCGGGCGGCACTTCAGCACGTTCGCGATGAACACGTCCTCGCGGACGAGCCCGGCGACGGCCAGCAGCTCGTTGAGGTACTTGCCCGCCGCGCCCACGAAGGGCTCGCCTTGCAGGTCTTCGTTCTTGCCCGGCGCCTCGCCGATGATCATGACGCGTGCTTCGGGATTGCCCACGCCGAACACCGTCTGCGTGCGGCCGTCGGCCAAGGGGCACTTGCGGCACCCTTCCACCTGCGCGCGTATCTCGTCGAGCGGAATATGCGGCTTGGTCATGCGAATCCCCTTTCCTACACGTACACGCGCGGCATGCGCAAGCTGAACCCGCAGGCCAGCTCGTAGTTGATGGTGCCCAGCGTGTTCGCCATGTCGTCGAGGGTGATCACGGAATCGCCCTCGCGTCCCACCAGCAGCACCTCGTCGCCAATCATCGGATCGAGCCGGCGCCGGCTGCCGTACACCCGCAGATCCACCTCGAACATGCACTGGTCCATGCAGATGTTGCCCACCTGATGGCAGCGCTGCCCCTTGAGGATCACGTCGGTGCGCCCCGACAGGCCGCGACGCAGGCCGTCGGCGTACCCCACGGGCACGGTGCATATCTTCACGCTGCCGGGACTGCGGTAGTTCATGCCGTAGCTCACGCCCTCGCTCATGGGCACGGTGCGCACGTCGGTGATGCGCGCGTGCACGCTCATGGCGGGGTGCAGGTCGATCATCGGGCGCGTGACGCCCGACGGATGCAGGCCGTACATGGCTATGCCCAGGCGCACCATGTCGAACTGCACGTCAGGATAGCGGATGGCCGCGGCCGAGTTCGCCGCATGCACGATGCCGGGGTTGACGCCTGCCGTGCGCAGCGCCGTGACGGCCTCGATGAACCGCTTCACCTGGATCTGGAAGTCCAACGTCTCCGCGGAGTCGGCCGTGGCGAAGTGCGTGAACGTGCCCACGAGGTCGAGCGCGCGATGGAAGCTCACCTGCCCCATGAACTCGACCACTTCGTCGTGGCGCACGCCGATGCGGTTCATACCCGTGTTCACCGCCAGGTGGTACGGAGCGCGCACGCCGTACGCGTCGGCGGCCTCGGCGTACTGGATGGCGAACTCGGAGGTATAGACGCTCGGCATGACCTTGTAAGCCAGAAGCAGCGGGATGGCCGTCTCGGGCGGCTGCGAAAGAACGAGGATGGGCGCGTTTACCAGCGCCTCGCGCAGCTCGATGGCTTCGTTCACCGTGGCCACGCCCAGGTAGTCGGCGCCGGAGTTGAGCGCGGTCTTGGCACAGCGCACCGCGCCGTGACCGTATCCGTCGGCCTTCACCACGGCCATGAGGCGCACGCCGTTGTCGATGCGCTGCTTGACGGCGCTCGTGTTATGACGGATGGCGTTGAGGTCGATCTCGGTCCACGACCAGCGGCGGTCGACGTCGGGAATGAGGCGCAGCTTGTCGGGGTCGAATTGGGCCGGCTCGCCGTCGGGCCGCGCGTGGTCGCGCGCGTACTGGAACGCGCCCTCCGCTCCGCTGCTGAACGCCGCCGTGGCCGCCTCGTACGCGCCCTTGTTGGCCGCGTTGCCCGCCGGAGGCTGCTCGCCTACGTATCGCGGCGTACCCATCGCCGCGCTCGCCGACACGAAGCCGTTGGGCCTGCGTTGCGAGAAACCGGTGAACCCGTTGGGAAGATCCTGTGCCATGCTCTACGCCTTTCAGTCGATCGGGCATCAGTATAGCACTTGGGATCGTGGCGAAGCCCGCCCTCATTCATGCAGCATGTCCAACAGCTCTTGACGACGGTGGATGTCGAGCTTCGTGTAAATGTGCTTCGCGTGCGTGCGCACGGTGTTCTCGCTGATGACCAGGCGCTCGGCGATGGCGGCCATGCTGTTCCCGCGCGCGATAAGCTCCATGACCTCCGTTTCGCGCGTCGACAACCCGTGCGCCTCCTGCAGCATGAGACATTGCTTCGACGTGCGATCGCGGATGACGCCCGCGTCTTCGGATGCCGAAGGGCGATTCCGTCGGCGCTTTGCCGCAGGTTTCGCCGCCTTCTGCTGCCGCGGCTCCTCCGGCGCGCCGACCGCCAGGAACTCGATGGGATCGGCCGTCACCGTGCCCTTCGCCGCCAGCGATTTGAACAGCGTGCCCGTGGCCGCCAGCAGCGTGAGGCCCAGCACGTAGCTCGATACCATGGCCACGATGAACAACCACTCGCGACCGCCGATCCACATGAAGTCGCTCACCCAGCCCAGCAAGAAGCCGGCGCTCTGCATGATGTAGGCCACGCCGCCGAAGAACCCGTAGATGAACACCGGGTTGATGCCGCGGTCGCGCGAGATCTGCGCGCACTGCATCATCATGAGCATCTGCACTAGCGAGAACACCATGTACGTAAGCGCCGCGAACAGGTTGAGATAGGTCGCACCCAAAAACGGCAGCAGCAAGAACCCCGTGATGATGAGCGGATACACCACACGGAACACCGAGGTCAGCCCGAACCGGAAGCTCATGCGGTACCACAGCACCAACAGCACCACCGCCGACACCAACGAGCCCAGCATCGACGCGCTGTTCACCACTGCGCCGATATCCTCGTGCAGAAGCGCGATGCCGCGGATGACGCCGCTGGCGAACGCGAGCGACCCCACGCACAGCGCACTGCGCCAATAGTCGGCCACCACCTGCCGATACACGCGCGGATGCTGCTGCGGCACGTCCTCGAACATAGGCTGGTCCACGTGCATCTCGCGCACCGAAAGCGCGATGCAAAGGCCGCACAAGGGCACGAACACGAGCGGTATGAGGAAAGCCGTCAGCGCGATGGGCACGAGGTACAGCGCAAAGTAGATGAGCGGCGCGATGGCCGTGCCCACGATGAGCCGCAAGTTGCCCTCGGCCGACGGCAGCGACGCGAAGTAGCGCTGCCATAGCATGAACATGCCCGCGCACCCGATGCCCAGCAACACGCCACCGGCGAACACCAGCGGGAGCGTGGCCGCCTGCACGTACATGGCCGCGATAAGGCAGGCCGACCCGGCGAACACCAACAGCGCGCTCAGCGACACCAGCATCACACGCGCGCCGCGCGGAAAGTAGTACGATCCGAGCATGCTGGCTACGAACGCGCCGCCGAACGCGAGCGCCTGGGCTAGGAAGAACGTGAGGGTGATCTCCGCCGTCTGGAATTCGAGCGGCAGAAACGGGAAGACACCGCCCCAAATGGACGTGGCGTTCACCGTGAGAAAACATGCGTAGCCCCAACTGGACACATGCATGCGCGATGAGCTTTGCTCCACGACCCCTCCTATCCCAGCTTGCACGACGCTTCGCATGGTAGCATAGCCGTCGGCTCCGAAACGGGGGATTCAGAGAATAGTGATGACTCCTACCTGGGGTTTTGTTCTTAAATCACATGACGAGTGTGATTCCCCCGCCAGCTGTTTCCGGTACTTTGGAACAGGCGAGAGGAACAATCGAAGCAAGAGGAGGGAACCATGACCATGAACGAATCGAGCGTATCGCGCCGCACGTTCGTCAAGGGATCGCTGGCCGGCCTGGCGCTTGCCGGCGCTGCCGGATCGACCGCGCTGTACGGCTGCGCGCCGAAGGACGAGAAGGGCGCCGCAAGCGAGGGCGCTGGCGCATCGACCGACCAGATCTCGTGGAGCCAGTGCAACGTCAACTGCGGCGGCAACTGCGTCTTCCAGTGGCACTCCCAGGACGGCAAGATCGTCTACATGGAGTCCGACAACACCGGCGACGTCGATCTGCAGGCGCGCGCCTGCCTGCGCGGCCGCTCCATGCGCCGTTGGATCAACAGCCCCGATCGTCTGACGAAGCCCATGAAGCGCGTCGGCAAGCGCGGCGAAGGCAAGTTCGAGGAGATCAGCTGGGACGAGGCCATCGACACCATCGCCAGCGAGCTGAAGCGCGTCATCGACACGTACGGCAACGAGGCCATCTACGTGAACTACGCCACCGGCATGTACTCCACCACCGGCAAGCAGCCGGGCCTGCGTCTGTTGGGCCTGCTGGGCGGCTACATCAACCAGGCGTACGACTACTCCACCCACATGCTGCAGGTCGCCCTGCCCTTCATGTACGGCAGCAAGTGCAGCCCGTACGACAACGTGCACGCCTCCTCGTTCTCCGAGGCCGAGCGCGCCTCCGACCTCGTGGTGATGTTCGGCAACAGCCCGGCGGAAACCCGCATGGGCGGCGCGAACGCCGTGTGGGACTTCGCGAAGGTGCGCGAGTCCGTCACCGGCCGCGGCGGCAAGATCGTGAACATCGACTACCGCATGAACGAGTCGTGCTCGGGGCATCCGGACGAGTGGCTGCCCATCCGTCCCGGCACCGACGCCGCGCTGGCGTCCGCCATCGCGCACGAGTGGATCGCGAACGACCAGGTGGACAAGGGCTTCCTGGACGAGTACTGCGTCGGCTACGACGAGGACACCATGCCCGAGAGCGCCAAGGGCCAGAACAAGTCCTACAAGGACTACATCATGGGCACCGGCTACGACATGGTAGAGAAGACCGCCGAGTGGGCCGCCCCCATCACCGGCATCCCGGCCGAGCGCATCAAGCAGCTGGCAGCCGACATCGCCGCCGCCGAGGCGCCGTTCATCTGCCAAGGCTGGGGCCCGCAGCGCCACACGAACGGCGAGGACACGTCGCGCGCCATCTGCATGCTGCCCGTGCTCATCGGCAAGATCGGCCTGCCCGGCACGAACACCGGCCAGCGCGAGGCCGAACCGCCCACCTATCTCGTGGGAAGCCTGCCGTTCGAGAATCCCATCAAGACGGCCATCCCGGTGTACCAGTGGATCAACGCCGTGGACCACGGCAAGGAGATGACGGCCACCAACGCCGGCATCGTGGGCGCCGACAAGCTGAACAACGACATCAAGTTCCTGTGGAACTACGCGGGCAACTGCATCACGAACCAGCACGGCGACATCAACTACACGCACGACGTTTTGGCAGACGAGAGCAAGCTGGAGTTCATCCTGGTGTGGGACACCGTGATGACCGACTCCGCCAAGTACGCCGACATTCTGCTGCCCGACGCCATGCGCTCCGAGCAGCTGAACATGCAGACGCAGGGCTACTCCGAATACTACACCGCCGTCGTCGTGGGCGGGCCCGCGCAGGAAGCGCCGGGCGAGTGCCGCTCCAGCTACGACGTGTGCGCCGACATCGCCGACAAGTTCGGCAAGAAGGACGCGTTCACCGAGGGCAAGACGCAGGAAGACTGGATCAAGGAGCTCTACGAGGCCGGCGCGAAAGCCGACGGCAACATGCCCACCTGGGACGAGATCAAGGAGCAGGGCGTGTACAAGCGTCCGCTGGAGCCGGCCATCGGCCTGGTGGACTTCCGCACCGACCCGGTGAAGAACCCGCTGTCCACGCCGTCGGGCAAGATCGAGATCTACTCCGAGCAGCTGGCCGAGATCGCCGCCACGTGGGAGCTCGAAGAGGGCGACGTCATCAACCCCATCCCCGTGTTCACGCCCGGCTTCCAGGGCTACGGCTCGGTGACCGACGAGTACCCGCTGTACTGCACGGGCTTCCATCACAAGAGCCGCACCCACTCCTCCTTCGGCTTCATCCCCGAGCTGGAGCAGGTGGCGCGCCAACAGCTGTGGATCAACCCCGCCGACGCCGAGTCGCGCGGCATCGCCAGCGGCGACACGGTGGCCGTGAAGAGCCCCGCCGGCGAGATCCGCATCGAGGCTTTGGTCACGCCGCGCATCATCCCGGGCACCATCGGCATCCCGCAGGGCGCGTGGCACAAGGCCGACATGAACGGCGACCGCGTGGACGAGGGCGCGTGCGTCAACACGCTGACCACGTACCGCCCGACGCCGCTTGCCAAGGGCAACGGCCCGGCGCACTCCATCATCGCCCAGATCACGAAAGCCTAACGGGGGGAGGACCACATGACTCAGTACGGATTTTTCTTCGACAGCACGCGCTGCACGGGTTGCCGCACCTGCGAGATGGCGTGCAAGGACTACAAGGACCTGTCCGCCACCATCGCATTCCGCAAGGTGTACGACTACGAGGGCGGCGCCTGGAGCGACGTGGGCGACGGCACCTTCACGTCCGACGCGTTCGCCTACCACGTGTCGCTGGGCTGCCAGCACTGCGCGATGCCGGCC
This sequence comes from Eggerthella sp., assembly GCF_048329335.1. NCBI lineage: Bacteria > Bacillati > Actinomycetota > Coriobacteriia > Eggerthellales > Eggerthellaceae > Eggerthella > Eggerthella sp. The sequence continues at coordinate 15,890 of NZ_DBFEGU010000230.1, forward strand.
TGCATGGCCAAGTGCCCGCAGGGTGCCATCGAGAAGGATACCAAGACGGGCCTGGTGCACATCAACCAGGAAAAATGCACGGGCGTGGGCGCCTGCGTGGAGACGTGCCCCTACAACGTGCCCATCGTGGACAAGGCCCTGGGCAAGGGCGTGAAATGCGACGGCTGCGCCGACCGCGTGGCCGAGGGCAAGAGCCCCATCTGCGTGGAGGCCTGCCCGTTGCGCGCGCTGGAGTTCGGCGACATCGAGGAGCTGAGGGCGAAGCACGAAGGAACGGTGGCAGGCATTGCGCCGATGCCGTCGCCCGACGAGACGACGCCCTCCATCGCAATCCTGCCGTGCCCGGCGGCGAAGGAGCCCGGCGACACCACTGGCGCCATCGCCAATGAGAAGGAAGTGACGGGCGTGGCCTAACCGGCATCCGCCACTCGAAGGGGCGCCGCAGGGGCGCCCCTTCGCATCTTCGAACGAAGGCCCCCTTCCCCAGGACGGGGCTTCCCCGCGCACGGCGCCGCCCGAACGGGCTCCGGGGAATCGACGGGCCTTCGTGGTAGAATCGTCTTCGTCTTCCATCGTTTCCGACCGAAAGCGGCATTATGCCACGGGGCTTCTTTTACGACAATACGCGCTGCACCGGGTGCAGAACCTGCGTCATAGCGTGCAAGGACTACCATGACCACGGACCGGACATGGCCTTCCGCATGGTCATCGACTACGAAGGCGGCTCCTGGCAACCCGATGTCGACGGGACGTTCTCGCAGGACGCGTTCGCCTACCACGTGTCCATCTCGTGCAACCACTGCAACAACCCCGTGTGCACCCGCGTATGCCCCACCGGCGCCATGCATAAAGACGAGCTCGGGCTGGTCTGGCCCGATGCCACCAAGTGCATCGGCTGCGGCTACTGCACCATGGCCTGCCCCTACCACGCACCGCATATCGACGCGCGCCTGAAACGCAGCAGCAAGTGCGACGGCTGCCGCGACCGCCTCGTCGACGGCGAGCAGCCTGTCTGCGTGGAAGCCTGCCCGCTGCGCGCGCTGGAGTTCGGGCTGACGTCCGAGCTGACCGACCGCCACCCCGACGCAGTGCGCTCCATCCTGCCGCTGCCGGACGAATCGGCCACGCGCCCCAACCTCCTCATCCTGCCGTCGCCTGCGGCCGAACGAGCCGAAAAGCAGGGAGGCAGCATCGTGAACCGAACGGAGCTTCATCTATGACCAGCGGATTCGACGCCTTCTCGCTGGGCCTGTTCACCTCGCTCGCACCGGCGGGCGTCGTTGCGTTCCTGGCACTCGCGCTCGTGCGGCTCTGGTCGCGCGACCGCACGGCCTCAGTGCGCATCGACCGTATGATCGCGCTGCCGTTCAGCGTGGTTCTGATCGGGTTCATCGCCTCGGCCACGCACCTCGGAACGCCCGCGAACGCGCTGCACGTGTTCTCGGGCGTCGGCCGCTCGCCGCTGTCCAACGAGGTTCTGAGCGCTGTCGCGTTCCTGTTCCTGGTAGGTTCGTACTGGATGATGGCGTTCAAGGAGCGCTTTCCCGATGCCGTGGCGAAGCCATGGCTGGCGTTGGCCTGTCTGGCAGGAATCGCGCTTATCGCGTGCACGTCCATGGCGTACAACGTGGACACGGTTCCTACCTGGGATACCGCATTCACGCCGGCGAACCTCGTGTTGGCAGCGTTGCTGGCAGGCCCTGTGTTGGGGCTCCTGTTCCTGGAGCTGGCGCAGGTGCGGCCGCGCGCGCTCGAGCGCGCGCTCGTCGTACTGGCGGCGCCCGCGCTCGTGGCGGGGACCGTCGTGCTCGCACTGCACCAGGAGAGCCTTTCCGCCATCGCGAACAACGAGTTCGCAGCCAGCACGCTCGCGCCTTCCTATCCTGCTGTCATCGGCGCGCATCTCATCGTAGGCGCGATCGCACTCGCAATAGCCGGCCTGTCGATGAAGCGCGTCCAATCCCGCCGCACGACACTCGCACTGAGAGCCACCGCCAGCCTGCTCGCGCTCGCAGCCGTCTTCGTCACCCGCATCGTGTTCTACCACCTGCACATGACCGTGGGATTCTGATCGAACAGTTCTCCCGTGTGGCAACACAGCGGTCGTTCGCCGACTTCCCTGATTTTGGCAAAAATTTCGAGGTAAGAAGATGTTAGCCAAGGAATACTTGCACTATAGGATGCCTTGCCCAGCTCGTTTCGACAATAATCCCAGGTCATGTTTTTCCATACAGCCTGAACCGTAGAGTTAGATGCAGATGACATCTTCCTACCTCGAAATTTTTGCCAAAATCCGACTCGCTACCGATACTATCGCTGCCCGCGCAAACAAAAACCGACTCCCCTGCGTACGAAGAAACCCTTACGATAGGAAAGTTCAGTCGCATACGTCAAACACCGCGGGGAAGCGGTTCCTAATGCCCGCCGCCGGCCATCATCTTCACGGCGTGCGGCAGGGCTTTCACCACGCCGTCCCAGTTCTCGCGGGCAGCCTTCTCGCTGCCGGGCAGGTTGATCACCAGGTGACGGCCGCGCTGCATGCACAGCGCGCGGGACAGCATGGCGTACGGCGTGATGGCCAGCGAATGCGCGCGCATGGCTTCGGCTATGCCGGGCACGTTGCGATCGCACGCGTCCATCGTGGCCTCGGGCGTCACGTCGCGCAGCGAGAGCCCGCTGCCTCCGCAGGTCAGCACCACGTCCACGTCCTGCTCGTCGCAGGCGCGCACAATGGCCGACGCGATGAACGGTCGCTCGTCGGGCACCACCACGTGGCTCTTGCACTCCCAACCGTTTTCGGCGATCAGCGTCTCCAGCGCTGCGCCGGCCGTATCCTCCTTCATGCCGCGCGTATCCGAGCACGTGATAATGGCGAAGGTGATGTTCTGTTCCATCTTACAAACTCACTTCCTCGGAAACGTCGAGCAGGACGCACTGCACAAGCGAGCCGGCAGTGCGAGAGTCGAGGCCTTCCGGCAGGATGGCCATGCAGTTGCTGCGCTGGATGACTCCGAACAGGCCCGAGCTCTGGTTCTTGACGGGCGCCACCACGTATTCGCCCTCATCGTTCTTGTACAGCGTGCCGCGCAGGAAGATGCGGCGCGGGTCCTTCTTCTTCACGTCGCGCGATAGCTTCGCCATCACCGACGGGCGCTCGAAATGCGCATACCCTTGCATCTTGCGCAGCGCGGGGCGGATGATCATCTCGAAGCCCACGTACGCCGCCGCCGGGTTGCCGGGCAGGCCGAACACGGGCGTACCGCGCACGATGCCGAACGTCTGGGCCTTGCCGGGACGAATGTTCACCGTGGTCATCAGCAGCTCGCCCAACTCGGACACCACGGGCTTGATGAAGTCGAAGTCGCCGTTCGACGCCCCGCCGCTGGTCACGACGAAGTCGTACGCGTCCGCCGCCGCGGACACCGCCGCCGCAAGCGCCTCCTTCGTATCCTCCACGATGGGCAGGATGACGGGTACCGCACCCGCTGCTTGCGCGCAGGCGGCAAGCGCGTAGCTGTTCGAGTTGCGGATCTTGCCGGGCGTGGGAACCTCGGTGGGGTCCACCAGCTCGCTGCCGATGGAGATGATGGCCACGCGCGGGCG
>NZ_DBFEGU010000231.1:0-4145 GCF_048329335.1 Eggerthella sp.
GTCACGAGCTGTGCGCGCTCTACACGCTGCAACCCGACGGTCGAGCAGGCTACGAGCGCGTCCTGCCGCCCACCACCGTCCGAGCGCTCGAAGCCTACCTGCGCCGATGCGAGGGAATGGCCGGCTGCTCGGTCGCCAGCAAAGCGCTTCGGTACATCGCGGTCGCTTCCGGCTCGCCCATGGAAACGGCCCTCGCCATCGTTCTTTGCCTCCCCCTTCGCCTCGGAGGCTACGGGCTTCCGCTTCCGCGCATGAACTACCGCATCGAAGCTCGACGCGGCAGTCGGGGCACATCGGACAAGCGCTACTACCTGTGCGACTTGTTCTGGCCCGAGGCGAATGTGGCCATCGAGTACGACAGCGATTTGGAGCACACCGGATCCGCCCGCATCGCCGAAGACGCCCAACGGCGCAACGATCTGACCGCCTTGGGCATCACGACGATCACCGCCACGCGCGAGCAGGTCATGGATGCCGGGAAGCTCAGCCGCATCGCTCATCAGGTTGGAGCCATGCTGAACGTGCGCATCAGGGACGAACGAGGATGGAATCCTCGCGAACGGGAACAGCTCCTCCGCTCGCTCGTCACCGAGCACGACCTGAAAGCAAGCTGGACGAAAGCACGCCGCATCTCCGTTTCGAACTAGACCGATCGGGCAAAAAAACGGTCCCGGATATCCGGGACCGCTCGGCGCTACTTCTTTTCGGGGCGCTTCTTGCGCTTGGCCTTCGGGGGCTTCGGCGCGGCCTTCGCGGCGGTGACGCCGTGCGGCTCTTCGGCCTGGGGCTTCTCGGGCGCCGGCGCGGCGGACGCAGCCGCGGCCGTGGCCTTCACGGCCTTCTTGCCGGAAAGCGCCGCCGCCATCGCGTTCGGGTTGCCGAACTCGAAGCGGCCGACCTCGGGCCCGAACTTCTTCACCAGCTTCTGGTAGCGGGGCTCGCGCGTCTTCCACATCGCGTACAGGGGCGATGCCACCGCGATGGACGAGTACGAACCGCACACCAGGCCGATCACCATGGCGAACGCGAAGTCCTTCAGCGTCTCGCCGCCGAACAGCAGCATGGCCAGCACGGGGATCAGCGAGGTGAGCGTCGTGTTGACGGTGCGCACCAGCACCTGGTTGATGGAGTGGTTCGCCATCGTCATGAACGTGCACTTGATGTCGTCGGACTGCATGTTGTCGTTGATGCGGTGGAACACGACCACCGTGTCGTACAGCGAGTACCCCAGGATGGTGAGCAGCGCGGCGATGGTGTTCGGGTTCACCTCGCGGCCCACCAGCGCGTACACGCCCATGACCAGCACCAGGTCGTGCAGCAGCGCCACGATGGCGGTGACGCCCATCTTGTACTCGAAGCGGATGGCGATGTAGATGATGATGAGCACGATGGACACGAGGAACGCGATGAGCGACGACTGGATGACGCTGGCGCCCCAGTCGGGTCCGATGGTGGTCACCTCGAAGCTGTCGGTGGACAGCCCCAGCTTGTCCGCCACCTGGTTCGCGCGCTGCGTGGCCTCTTCGGCGCTCGTGGTGGTGGTGCGCACGAGGAAGCCCTGGTCGCCGTCTGCGGTGGTCGTCTGCACCACGGCGTCGGGCTCGCCGGCGTCGTCGAACGCGGTGCGCATCTGCTCGGTGCTCACGTCGCCCGTGTTATGGAACGACACCGACGTGCCGCCTACGAACTCGATGCCGAAGTTCAGCCCCTTCACGCCCACGATGGCCAGCGACACGCACACCAGCACCGCGGCCACGCCCAAGAACACGCGGCGGTGGCCCAAGAAGTTGATGTCGTGCTTGATGAACTTGCCCTGCGGCTTGCGCGCGGCACGCGCAGCGGCCTCGCCCGCGGCGCCCTCGGCGCGCTGGGCGGCCTCTTCGGATTCGGCGGCGTTGATGGCCTCGCCCGCTTCGGCCGCAGCCGTGCTCGTTCCCTCGGCGGCGGCGAGCGCCGCGTAGTCCTCCGATGCGGCCAGGCTGTCCTTGATGCCCCAGAAGCCCGGATGGCGAGCAATGACCTTCGGCGCCAGCAGACGGATGAGCGGCGCCTTGAACAGCAGCATCATGGCGATGTCGCACGCGATGCCCAACGCCAGCGTCAGGCCGAAGCCCTTGACCGACGCGCTGGCCAGGAAGAACAGCGACAGCGCCGACACGAGCGTGACGAGGTCGGCATCGATGGAGGTCACGATGGCGTGCCTCACGCCAGTCACGGACGCGGCGCGCACGCTGCGGCCCATGCGGATCTCCTCGCGGAAGCGTTCCATAGTGAGAATGGACGAGTCGGCCGCCATGCCGATGGTCAGCACGATGCCCGCGATGCCCGCGAGCGAAAGGCTGAACAGGCCGAACGACGACAACGTGGCCAGGATGCCCAGGTACAGCACCGCGAACACGATCATCGCCGCCGCGGTGATGAGGCCCAGGCCGCGGTAGAAGAACAGCAGGTACAGCATGACCACCGCAAGGCCGATGAGCGCCACCAGCACGCCGGACGCCAGCGCATCTTGGCCGAGCGTCGGGCCCACGGTCTGGCTCTGGGCGTATTCGAAGCTGACGGGCAGCGAACCGCTTTCCAGCACGGTCTGCATCGCCTTGGCCTCGTCGAGCGAGTACCCGCCCGTGATCTGCACGTTGCCGTCGGGGATCTCGGACTGGACGGCGGGAGCAGACTGCACCTCGTTGTCCAGGATGATGACGATCTTGCCCTTCGTGGGCGCAAGCTCCTTCGTGGCGTCCGCGAACGCCTTGGCGCCTTCCGCGTCGAGCGTGATGTTCACGGCGTAGTCGGTGGACGTCTCGGAGGGCTTGCCGATGTCCACCTTCGTGATGTCCGCGCCGGTAACGATGGGCGTGTACATGCCGTCCTCCACCTTGAGGTGCTGCGTCTCGCCCGTGGGCAGCGTCAGCACGCCCAGGTCGTCGGAAACCGTGCCCTCGTTGCCGTACTGGCCGTTCTCGATCTTGGTCTTCGCGTCCTCGTCGGTGAACGAGTCGAGGCGCGCGAACTCGAGCTTGCCGGTTTTGCCGATGGTGTTCAGCGCGTCCTCGGTGTTCGTGAGGCCGGGGATCTGCACGAGGATCTGGTCGGTGCCCTGCACCTGCACCACGGCCTCCGAGGCGCCCAGCGCGTTGACGCGGCTCTCGATGATGGCGCGCGACTTCTCCATGTCGTCGTTGGTCACGTCGGCGCCGTCCGTCGACTTCGCCGTGAGCACCACCGACAGGCCGCCCTGGATGTCGAGGCCCTGGTTGATCTTCTCTTGCGGCGGCATGAACATGAAGACCGATCCCAACACCAGCAGGGTCGTGATGATGAGCAGCCAGATGTTGCGCCGGTCGGTGGACCGCGCGGGTTTCTTCTTCGTCGTCTTCTGCGTTGCCGCCATGTGACGTTCTCCCTTGTACGCTTATGTACGCTTGTCGTGCATGCTTGGACGCGCGAAGCCGAGGGCTTCTGCGCATTAACTGTCCTATTGTGCCACAACCGAGGAGAACGGGAAAGGAAGGGTGTTGAAAAGATCAGGGAAAAGCCCGGTGCCCTTCCCCGATCTCGTCCCTTAGTAGTCCTTCGCCGCGGAGCTTGCCATCCACTGCTCGTAGAACTCCTCGTACGCGTCGGCCAGCACGGCCTCGCGGGCGCGGCGCATGAGGTCGATGAGGTAGTGCAGGTTGTGGATGGACAACAGGATGCCGCCCAGCATCTCGTTCTGCTTCACGAGGTGGCGGATGTAGGCGCGGCTATGGTTCTGGCACGTCGGGCAGGTGCATGCGGGGTCCAGCGGGCCGAAGTCGCGCGTGAACCTCGCGTTGCGCATGTTCATGCGACCGGTCGACGAGAACGCCGTGCCCATGCGGGCCGTGCGGGTGGGCAGCACGCAGTCGAACATGTCCACGCCCTCGCGCACCGCGCGCACCAGCGTGGTGGGGTTGCCCACGCCCATCAGGTAGCGCGGGCGATCCTCGGGGCACGCGCGGGCAACCTCGCCCAGCGTCTGGAACATCACCTCGTGGTCCTCGCCCACCGAGTAGCCGCCGATGCCGAAGCCGCCGAAGCGACGCCCGCCGTTGCTCAAACTTTCGTCCTCGATCTCGCGCAGACGGCGGATGGACTCGAGGCGCAGGTCGAGTTCCATGCCGCCC
>NZ_DBFEGU010000232.1:0-2411 GCF_048329335.1 Eggerthella sp.
GAGCACGAACAGCACCGCGCGCGTCACATCGACCCAGAAGTTTCCGAGGCCCGGATTCCCTTCGCTCACGATGCCGCGGAACAGCGCGAACAAAACGCCCAAGCCCACGGCGGGCGTGACGAAGTTCTGCACCGTCAGGCCGATCGCCTGGGAGAAGTAGCTGAGCGCGCTCTCGCCGCTGTACGCCTGCCAGTTCGTGTTCGTGACGAAGCTGACGGCGGTGTTGAACGCGAGATCCCAGGACAGCCCGGGAAGCCCTTCGGGGTTGAACGGCAGCAGACCTTGCAGCATGAGAATGGCGAACAGCCCGACCAGGCAGATCGCCGAAAACGCGAACGCGCTCACAAGATAGCGCTTCCACCCCATGTCCTCGGACTTGTCTACGCGGATGCAGCGGTAGACCGCGTTCTCCACCGGAACCAGCACCCGCGAGAGCACGGTCTTCTGACCGGCCATGACCTTGTTGAGGTACGCGCTCAGCGGGATGGCCAAAGCCACCAGCAGCGCCAGGTACACGCCGTATTCGAACAGCTCGTCTATCACCGTTCGTCACCGCCCCTGAGAAGCTTGTAGAACAGGTAGAGCGCAAGGAAGATGCTCAACCCTCCTACGAAGCCTGCTACGAATTCCATCTCGATCCTTTCCTATCGGTCCTTTTGCGTGGCGGCGCATACGACAGCACCGCCACGAACCCAGCATAGGAAGAACCGCATGAGCACGGCGTAAAGATGGAGGGTGCGGGCGTTAAGATGAGGTTAAGACGGAGGTCGGCCGGAACGTCAGCACTGACCCGGAGAGGCGGTGCTACGCCAAGCGCGCCGCAACAAGGCGATTGAGGGACACTCGCTCCTCTGCGGCCTCCATCGCAAGCCTACGATGGAGTTCGGGAGGGATGCGCACTTGGAACTTCCCAGAGTACGCCCGGCTCGCAATCGGGGCGGGCGCGGCTTCTCCCAAGGCTTCCATATCGGCAACGGCTTCGACGGCAAGCGACCGAATGCCGTCGAACGCCTTTTCGGGCGTGTCCGCAAGCCACGAAAGCGAAGGCATCTCGGCAACCGTCCCGACGTATTCCCCATCCTCCTGTGACCACACGACCCGATACGCGTATCGATCTGCATCGTTCACGTCACTGCACCTCCGATACCATGTCTATCGCTTTAAGGACCTGCCTTACCTGATAAGGCTTCGCTTTGCCGCGATCGTTCTGGATATTGATGCGCGGATCGCCGCTCCAAGGCGTACGGTACACGCGATGCGACGTCCCTTTCTGGCGCGGCTCGCCGAAATACGTCTCGCAAACGTACGCGAGATCCGAGAAAGCGACGTTGCAGGGATTTTGCCGCATCGCCCCGACGATGCGCTCCAATCTACTCATGAATAGTATCACTATCGATACCATACAACAAGATGCGCAGACGAGCCATGCGTGACCCCTTCCCTCCGTGGCGCTTCGGACCGAAGGGTGCAGCAAAGCACAACGCCGTTTTTCCTTACCCTCTCAGTATAAAGAAAAACGAACTTATGTTCTAGTATTGACTTTGTTCAGCCTCTTGTTCAACGAGTACGCATAAGGGCGTAGCGACGCCTCGACTCGTCAGTACGGCTCGTCGAGGTTGGCGTGGGCTTGGGCGTCGGCTTCCAGGGTGAAGAACTTGCCCTGGTTGTGGCGGTCGAGGGCCACCAGCGCGATCATGCCGGCGTTGTCGCCGCAAGCGCTCAAGGGCGGCAGGGTGAGGCGCACGTGCAGACGCTCGCACAGCTGCTCGTACGCGTCGCGCAGCGCGGGGTTCGCAGCCACGCCGCCGCCGAGGCAGAACGTGCGCGCGCCCGTCTGCTCGAGCGCCATTTCGGCCTTCTTCACCTGCACGTCCACCACCGCCTGCTGGAAACTGGCGCAGATGTTCGGCACGTTCAGCTCGCGGCCGGCGGCGCGTTCGTTGTTGATATAGGTGACCACCGCGGTTTTCAGACCCGACAACGAGAAGCGCAGGTCGCCCGAGTGCATCATGGCACGCGGGAACGGGATGGCGTTCGGGTCGCCCTTGGCCGCCTCGCGCGAGATGACGGGACCGCCCGGATAGCCCAGGCCCAGCGCCTTCGCCACCTTGTCGAACGCCTCGCCCACCGCGTCGTCGATGGTAGCGCCCAGCGTTTCGTAGTCGCCCCAGCCCTTCATATGCACGAGCAGCGTGTTGCCGCCCGACACGAGCGACACCACCGCGGGCGGCTGGAAATCGGGCGCGCCGATCTTGTTCGCGTACAGGTGGCCTTCCAGATGGTTCACGCCGATGAACGGCTTGCCGGCCGCCCACGCGGCGCCCTTCGCGAACGCAACGCCCACCACGAGCGCACCCACGAGCCCCGGCGCGTACGTCACGGCAATGGAATCCAGATCGCGCCAGGTCAGA
>NZ_DBFEGU010000233.1:0-1735 GCF_048329335.1 Eggerthella sp.
CGCTGAAGTCCGATCTTGGTTTCGGCCCTCGCCCGCCCCCCGTCTTGAGGGTGCGCGCTCGGGCCGGGTTTCCGTTCGCAAGAATCGTTTGCTTGGCTTTTCTCTTCTTCGCTGTTCAGTATCCGGTTTTCAAGGTTCTGCGGCGCCCCTCCCGGGGCCCCGTCGCTTTCGGTTCCACCCGAAGCGCAAGGAGATATATTACGCGTCCGTTGCCCCGCCGTCAAGAACTTTTTTCGAGATTCTCGGACTTTTTTCCCGGCGCCTTCCGGCGCCGGGGGGCCGCGGGGCCCCGCCGCCGCCCTCCCCCTCTCCCGCGGAGAAGGCAGCCCGAGCATGTTACCCGCTTCCGGCCCCGGGCGCAAGGGGGCATTTCGTTTTTTTTTCGGACAAGGGCTTCGTGCCGTCGGGCCGACGAAGTCGTGACCGCATGGTTTTACGGTTAGGACGAACGCTCGCTTATATTAGTATAGGAAGCGAATGAAAGGAGCTTGCGCCATGCCGAACCAGCCCGACCTCGATCCGACCGTCGTCATCCCTTTGCCGCAGCGCACGCTTGCCGCCCTCGATGCGCTCGAAAACGCCGGCTTCGAGACGTGGATAGTGGGCGGATACGTCCGCGACGCGCTGCTCGGGCGGCCTTCCTCCGATATCGACATCGCCACGCAGGCTCACTGGCAGGACGTGCAGCGCGTTTTCGAAGGGCAAGGCTATCGCACCCGCGAGACCGGAACCGCGCACGGCACGCTCACCGTGATCGTCGACGAACAGGCGCTGGAAGTCACCACGTACCGCAGCGACGGCGCTTATGCCGACGCGCGTCATCCGAACCAGGTATCGTTCGTGCGCACCATCGCCGAAGATCTCGCGCGCCGTGATTTCACGATGAACGCCCTAGCCTATCACCCTGCGCGCGGCCTGTTCGACCCCTACGGCGGACACGCCGATTTGGAGGCGCAGATCATCCGAGCCGTAGGCGACCCCGATCGGCGCTTCTCCGAAGACGCCCTGCGCATGCTGCGCGCCTGCCGGTTCGCCGCGGAGCTGGGCTTCGCCATCGATCCGAACACCTTCGAAGGCATGCTGGCGAACAAGGGGCTGCTGCCCCGCATCTCCACCCAGCGCATCACCCACGAGTTGCAGCGCCTGTTGCTTGGAGAGCATGCCGGACGCGCGCTCACGGCCACGGTCGACGTGCTGGCTGCCGTACTTCCTGAGCTCGTGGCCATGAAAGGCTTCGAGCAACGCACGCCGTACCATATATACGACGTGCTCGAACACACAGCGCGCGTGCTGGACGGCGTGCCGCCTTACCCGCTTGTCCGCTGGGCAGCGCTGTTCCACGACATGGGCAAGCCCGCGGCGTTCTTCACCGACGAAGACGGGACGGGGCACTTCTACGGGCACGCCGCCATAAGCGTGATGCTGGCGCGCGGCATCATGGACCGACTCGCGCTGTCGTCGGCGTTCGCCGCACAGGTGCTGACGCTGGTCGAACGCCACGACGACGTGATCGATCGCACGCCGAAAGCCGTGAAGCGCGCGCTTTCGCGCCTGGGCGGCAACGTCGAGCTGTTCGCCGCCCTGTGCGACCTTAAACGCGGGGACGCGCGCGGCCAGGCGCCTCGCTGCATCGACCGCGTGTCCGATGCCGACGAGCTGGAGCGCATCCTGTCCGAGATCCTCGCCGCCGACGAGGCGTTCTCGCTGAAGAAGCTAGCCATCGACGGTCGCGACG
>NZ_DBFEGU010000234.1:0-10903 GCF_048329335.1 Eggerthella sp.
GCCCCGATGAGACCCTGCGCGCGGCGGCGAAAGAAGAGACGCCCGCGAACAGGAGCGATACAGGAGGAGGCCTCCCGACGAACCCGCAGCACCGTCGGGGACTTCCGAATTCGATGCTTTTTCGCCATCCGAGGAGCCGTCGGAAGCTCGGAGGCCATGGCGCGCGGGCGAGACGGATGCGGGGATGGGCCGCTCGGGCGGCAAGCGCGACGCATGGTGCGAACCCCGCGCAGCCGCGCCGCGCGGGCAAAACGCCAAACGCGACCGAACGAGTGCCTAAACGCCCATTCAGCACAAATGTTTCACGTGAAACATCCGCAGCGGTAACACGCGCGCCGACCGCAACGCAAACGAAAACGCCCGCCCCGCGAAGCGGGACGGGCGCGTCATGCGCGAAACGCAGGGCCGTCTACACCTCAGCGACCCAAAGGCCGTGCAGGTTGCAGTACTCGTACACCTTGAGAGCCTCATCGCCTTCGGCAATGGCGAAGTCGGCGACGGGAGCATCCTCCGGCGTCAGCTCGACGATCTGGTAGCCGTTCTTCGTGACCAGGCAGATGAACGTGATGTAGTGCTCCGGAGTCATGGGATGCAGCGTGCTGCCCACCTCGACGTGCACGTTCGAGCCGTCGACGCGCACCACGGGCACGTGCTTCTCGACCGCGGCATCGGTGGTATTGGCAGTGAGCTCGGTCATCTTCTCGCCACAGCACACCAGCGGCACGCCCGCGTCGAACGGCTTGATGGCGATGTTGCCGCAGTGCATGCACTTGTAGAACTTGAGATCCATGGGAAGTCCCCCTTCGTCGTCTGATAAAACTTGCAGCCAATATGATCTGTTGCCAGTTTAGCTTCGCCCGGCAAGCAAACCGTTACCGCAGGCAAGGTTGCCGCCGAACCGTAACCAATCGCACGGCTTAGCGAGTCGAAGCCTCGAGGAGCCGTGCGTTCGATTCCCTTATATGTTACTCAGATTGTTTCATTTCAGGAAGCCCTTTTTGGGGCTTTTTCACGACAAGCGCATAAACCAGCACGCCGGCGCCCACGAGGATCAGCGGCACCGATAACAGCTGCCCCATGGTAAGCCAGCCACCCCATAGATAGCCCAGCTGCGCGTCGGGCTCGCGCACAAACTCGACGAGGAAGCGGAAGCATCCGTACATGACGAGGAACGTGCCCAGAAACGTGCCGCGCGGACGCGGCGGCATGCGTCGCGACAGCAGATACAGCACGGCGAAGATGACGACGCCCTCGAGAAAGGCCTCGTAAAGCTGCGACGGATGGCGCGGCATCGTGCCCGCGGCGCCTCCGAACACCACGCCCCAGGCGGCGTCGGTGGGCGCGCCCCACAGCTCGCCGTTGATGAAGTTCGCGCAGCGGCCGAACAGCAGGCCCAGCGGCGCGCCGATGCAGCCGAGGTCGGCCAACGTGAGGTACGGGATACGAGTGAGCTTCGCAGCCGCGATGCCCGCCAAAAGCGCGCCTATAAGCCCGCCGTGGAAGCTCATACCGCCTTTGTTGAACGCGAGGATCTGCTCGGGATGCTGGAAATAGTACCCCTCGCCGTAGAACAGCACGTAACCCAGCCGTCCGCCCACGATGACGCCTATGATGACGCAGAACATGATGGTCAGCAGTGAATCCGCATCCACGCGCACGCGCCAGCGGCGCGCGACGCGCCAGATGACGAGGCCCGCGAAAACGAAGCCCAGCACGTAGGCGACGCCGTACCAGCGCACGGTGAACGGGCCGAACGCGAACAGGACGGGATCGATGGATTGGTAGATGTCGTTGAGCATGTCGTTCCTTCGCAGCCCGCGCGGCACGGGCATTCGGTTGTCGTTCGAACCGCATAGAAAAAAGTTCCGCCGGCACGATGCCGACGGAACCGCTACTCAAGGCCCATGCCGGCGCCCACTTCGAGGGCGGCGAACCGCACCTCCTCGTACAGCTGCGGCGGAATGGGCTGCATGCTGGACACGGTGGCTTTGCAGTGCGGGCAGCGCAGCGTGAACATCGCGAGATCGGCGCGCACCACCATCATGGACTCATAACGGCACACGTCCAAACCGACCGCCCCGCACGCAGGACAGGTCACGCCTTTGCTCATAGGTTCACGCTCCTCTCGCTTCGTCGCCCGCCTTCCTTCGTCTTCATTGTAGCAGAACTCGTCGAGCGCGCTCCCGCGATTGGAAACGCCCCGGCAACGCAGGAGAGGCTCCTCACGACCCGACGACGCGCTCCAGGAAGAAAGCATGCACGCGGGAATCGTCGGTGAGCTCGGGATGGAACGCCGCGGCCAGCGCGCGGCCTTCGCGGACGGCCAGCGGCTCGCCGTCCTCGGACGTGCTGAGCACCTCCACGCCCTCGCCGAGATCGGCGAAGCGCGGGGCGCGGATGAACACGCCCTTCACCGGGTCGCCCTCGATGCCCGCCCACGGCACCGTCGTCTCGAACGAGTCGATCTGCCGCCCATAGGCGTTGCGGCGGATACGCACGTCCATCAGCGCCAACGGCTCCTGGTCGGAGCGGGCCCCCTCGATGTCGCGCGCCATGAGTATAGCACCGGCGCACGTGCCGAACACGGCCATGCCGGCCGCATGCGCGGCGCGCAACGGCCCGTACATGCCGTGGATGGCCAGAAGCTTCGCGATGGCCGTGGACTCGCCGCCCGGGATCACCAGGCCGTCCAGCCTTTCCAGCTCGGATGGCCAGCGCACGAGGCGCGTGTCGGCCCCCAGGCCTTCCAGCATCCGCCGATGCTCCCGGAAGGCGCCCTGCAAGGCCAGGACGCCGATCGTCTTTCTCACAGGTTCCATTGACACCTCCCTGGTTGGCGTAGTAAGTCAGCGAGGGGCGCCGAGGCGCCCCGAATTCGTGGGATGGCGGAGGCGCCGCGTACTTCGGTACGCAAACCTTCGACATCGCGCGAAGGCGGGGCACCTCGGTGCGCCGCAGCGTCGAGCAGTTCCGGCGGCTGGCAAGCCGCCGGAACCCGCCTTACCAGCCGCGGCCGGCCATGAGCTCGTTCTCGGGAATGTCCGAGATCTCGATGCCCACCATGGCCTCGCCCAGATCGCGCGAGACGCGGGCGATGGTGTCGGGGTCGTCGTAGTTCGTCGTGGCCTCCACGATGGCCCGGGCGCGCTTGGCTGGATCGCCCGACTTGAAGATGCCGCTGCCCACGAACACGCCGTCGCAGCCCAGCTGCATCATCAGCGCCGCGTCGGCGGGCGTGGCGATGCCGCCGGCCGAGAAGTTCACCACGGGGAGGCACCCGTGCTCGGCCACCCACTTCACCAGCTCGTAGGGCGCCTGCAGGTCCTTCGCAGCCGTGAACAGCTGCTCGTCGCGCAGGCCCTTGATGCGGGCGATGTCGGTGGTCACGGTGCGCATGTGGCGCACGGCCTCCACCACGTTGCCCGTGCCCGGCTCGCCCTTCGTGCGGATCATGGCCGCGCCCTCGGCGATGCGGCGCAGAGCCTCGCCCAGGTTGCGCGCGCCGCACACGAACGGCACGTCGAAGTCCCATTTGTTCACATGGTACTCGTCGTCGGCCGGGGTGAGTACCTCGCTCTCGTCGATGAAGTCCACGCCCAGGCTCTGCAGCACCTGCGCCTCCACGAAATGCCCGATACGGCACTTCGCCATGACGGGGATGGACACGGCCTCCACGATGCCCTCGATCATGGTGGGGTCGCTCATGCGGGCCACGCCGCCGTGCGCGCGGATGTCGGCGGGAACGCGCTCCAGAGCCATGACGGCCACCGCGCCCGCGTCCTCGGCGATCTTCGCCTGCTCGGGGTTCACGACGTCCATGATGACGCCGCCCTTCATCATCTCCGCGAACCCGGTCTTCACCTTCAGCGTGCCGTGAGCCTGCTCTGCCATCGTCTCCCTTTCGTCGGTTCTTTGCTGGTATGGGGGTAGCGCGCGGCCGCGCAGATGTCCTGCACGGCCGCGGTTGCTCGCTGCGATTGTCGCGCGCTCCTCGCGGATGCGCGCGTTTCGAACCGGTTCGCCCTGCTAGAGCAGAAACCGGTTCGGATTGCCCTGCCTCGTGACTTCGCCAGTGCGCTCGGCCACGCCAGGGCCGTGCTCCAGGAAGTGCTCGCAGAAACGACACACCTCCTTGACGGCCGCGTCGTAATCGCGCTCGGGATTCAGCAGCTTGTTGAAATCCTGGCACACCTCGTGCGTCGAGCGCGTGCATGCGGCGAAGCGGCAATCGGCAGGGCACGGCTCGCCCGGGATGTTGTGCGGGCAGCGCGACATCATCTCCTCGTCGCACCCGCGGCGTTCCCAACACTGCGCCATATCCGCCTCCTTCGCCTTCGAAATCGATCCGGTTTACAGGTCGGCCGGAACGACCTTCGTCACGCCGGGAACGCGCTCCTTGAGGATGCGCTCCACGCCGTTGGCCAGCGTCATCTGGGACATGGGGCAGCCCTTGCAGGCACCCTGCAGCTCCACCGACACCACGCCGTCCTCGTTCACGTCGACGAGGCGCACATCGCCGCCGTCCGCCTGCAGGCTGGGGCGGATGAGCTCGAGCACCGCCGCCACATCGTTCTTGTCTACCATGGTAAAGCTCCTTCGTTGAACTTGAACATCTTGCTTTCAGGTGCCGATTCTACCACAGTCTACGATGTGGGCTTCCAATCCTTGCCGAGAACCACCAACACGTCGGTATCGAACGTGTAGAAACCCGCCCCGGGCACCGTACGGCCCAGGCCGAGCGATGCCACCACGGTTTCCGCCGCCGCCTCGAACGCGTCGTCGTTGTACACGACGAGCGTCTCGTCGTAAACGTACGTGTCGGTGTTGCCCGTCTCGGTCACGTCGAAGCCGCGGTCTTTCAGCGCGTCGGCGATCTGGCCGGCTCCGCCCGTCACGCCCGAGCCGTTGCGTACGGTGATGGTGAAGCTGCCCGGATCCACCTGGGGCGCCGTTTGCTCCACCACGGGCTCGGAACCGGCCGCCACGAGCTCCATCATGCTCTTCCAGGCATCGGAAGACACCGCATACGAGCTCGCGCCATCGCGCGCGGTCTCGTAGCCGGGCACAAGCGCCCCGTACACCGAGGAAGAGTCCACACCGCGAAGCGCATCGGCGACGGAAAGCGCGGCCGCAGCCGAAAGGTCGGTCTGGAACGACCCTCCCACGTTGTCGAGCGTGGCGAGGAAGCTCAGCCGCCCTTCCCCCAGAAGGCGCAGCGACAGTGCCGTGAGCAGCTCGCGCTGGTTCGCCGCCTGGACTTCGAGGCCGTTCGAGAAGTTGCTGGCGCGCAAAAACGTGAGCGCCTGCGCGCCGTCGAGCGTCTGGGCGCCCGCCGGCAGGTAGGCATCGCCCGCGTTCGGGTCGTCCACCTCCTCGGCCACGTTCACCTCGACGCCGCCGAGGACGTCCACGAGGCGCACGATGGATTCGGCGTCGGTCTTCACGTAATGAGCCACGTTCACCCCTGCGAAGTCGGCCACGGCCGACACGAGCGCGGCATCGCCCTCCTGCGTCGAAGCCTCACGCAGCGGGTGCTTCTTGCCGTCCTTCAGCGATACCTGCAGCGTAGGCGGAATCGAGACGACGGTGACGGCGCGGGTCTCCTCGTCGACGCGCACCAGCGCGATGGCGTCGGGGCCGTCCGTCGCATTCGCCGAGCCCGGCGCATCGAGGTCGGCCGACACCACCGTGTAGAACGCCTTCGCATCGGCCTTGGGAGCAACGAGCGCCGACGCTGCATCGGAATCCTTGAGCCCGAGCTTCGCATCGAGCGACCCGAAGAACGTCGCCACGCCGACGGCGGCGGCGACGGCAACCGCCACGAGCAGGCAGACCGCGATCGCGACGATGCGGCGGATGCGCGCCTTACGTTGGATGTCCTGGGCGAATTCGCGACGGCTGACGCGACGGGCGTATTGCGACGAGCTCTCGCCCGACGATGTGACGGGCAGAATAGTTTCCACGATGCCGCGAGCCGCGCGCTTCCTTTTGCGCGGGCTGGAGAATCCCACCGCCTCGCCGTTCATATGACGCGACGAGCGTCGCGGCACATGGGTGCCGACCGTTGCCGACCTCATGCGATGCGACGTAAGTTTCGCACGAGCCTGCGTCAGGCCCTGCTTGCGTTTGTTGACCATGGGAGCTCGCTACCGGGACGTCTGGGCTTGCTCGGTTTCAGCGCGCACGACATCGGCGCCGAGAGCGCGCAGCTTGCCCACGTAGTCCTCGTAACCGCGATCGATATGGCCGATGTTGTGCACGCGAGTCTCGCCCTCCCCCGCAATGCCGGCCAGCACGAGAGCCGCCCCGGCGCGCAGATCGGTGGACGACACGTCGGCGCCCTGCAGCACGTCCACGCCGCGCACGAGGGCGTGATGGTCCTCGATGGCGATGTCCGCGCCCATGCGCATGAGCTCGCTGGCGAACATGAAACGGTTCTCGAACACGTTCTCGGTGATGACGGACATGCCGTCGGCGAACGCGGCCAGCAGCATGAACTGCGCCTGAAGGTCGGTGGGAAACCCGGGATGCGGCAGCGTCTGCAAGTCGATGGGAGCCAGCGGGCGCGTGCGGCCCACGGTGATCCAGTCGTCGCCCGTCTCCACGTCGCAGCCCATGGCGCGGAGCTTCATGAGCGCAACGCGCAGATACGACGGATCGATGCCGTGCACGGTGACGGGACCGCCCGTCAGCGCGCCTCCGGCCAGGAAGGTGCCGGCCTCGATGCGGTCGCCCACCGTCGTGTGCTCGCAAGGATGCAGCGAAGAAAGCGGCACGCCCTCGACCTCGATGATGTCCGAGCCCGCGCCTGTGACGCGCGTCCCCATGGACACGAGCATGTTCGCAAGATCCACGATCTCGGGTTCGCGCGCGGCGTTCTCTATGACCGTGGAGCCCTCGGCCGCCACGGCGGCCATGAGCAGGTTCTCGGTTGCTCCCACACTGGGGAAGTCGAGTACGACGTGCGCGCCGTGCAGCCCGTTGGGCGTGCTGGCCTCAAGGAAGCCGTGGTCGATGGAGAACTCCACGCCGATAGCCTCGAGGCCGACAAGATGCATGTCGATCTTGCGAGCGCCGATCTGACAGCCGCCCGGCATGGCCACGCGGGCGCATCCGAAGCGGCCAACGAGCGGGCCGAGCACCGAGATGCTCGCACGCATCTTCGACACCAGCTCGTAGGGGGTCTCGTGCTTGTCGACGGCGGAGGTGTCCACCGTCAGCGTATGGCCGTCGCGCTCCACCCGCGCGCCCAAACAGCGCAGCACGTCGGACATGATGCTGATATCCGAGATGAGCGGGACGTTATGGATGGTCGTTTCCCCCTGGCCCAGCAACGCGGCGGCGATCAGCTTGAGCGCCGAGTTCTTCGCGCCCGACACGGCGACGTCGCCGGCCAGCGTGTTGTTGCCCTGTACGATGATGATCTCTTCAGCCATGGAAGCATCCTCCGCGCCCGCGACGACGAGGGTCCGGGCGTTGGTTTCATTGGGTGGCGGACGCCGTCCGAGGCGCCCTTCGCGGTACCCACCATTATAAGAACAGGGAGGCTGCGCGCCCACCATCATCACAACGAAAGCAGAAGGGCCGATAGCTGCTGGTACCGAAACGAAGAACGCAGGTTGGCGCAGCAAGACAGCGAGAAGCCCCCTCGTGCCGATAGTCGGCTCGTTTCGCGGCTGAGCGTACTTCGGTACGCGAAGACAAGCGAAAAGAGCCGAGGATCGGTGCGAGGGGGCTTCGCAGCGTCGAGCGGTTCCGACGGCCGTCAGGCCGCCGGAACAAAACTATTCTCCCAGCACGAAGCGCTTGAAGTCGACGATCTTGATCTCGCCGCCCAGGTTCTTCGCAACCTCGGCCGTGTAGTCGTTCACGGACTGGTCGGGGTTCTTCACGAAGGCCTGCTCGGTCAGCGTGCTCTCCTTGAAGAACTTCTCCAGACGGCCGACGGCCATCTTCTCCTGGATGGCCTCGGGCTTGCCGGACTCGGCGGCCTGAGCCATGTAGATGGCCTTCTCGTGCTCGACGACGGCCGGGTCGACGGCCTCGCGGGTGGCGGCCACCGGAGCGGCGGCGGCAACCTGCATGGCCACGTCGCGGCCGTACTGCTTGAAGCCGTCGAACGCGGGGTCGATGCCCTCGACGTCGAACTGCACGAGCACGCCGATCTTGCCGCCGCCGTGGATGTAGGACGACACGGCGCCGCCCTCCACCACCGCGAAGCGGGCGAGCTGGATGTTCTCGCCCAGGGTGTGGATGGCGTCGGTGACAACGGCTTCCACCGTCTCGCCTTCGGCGTCGGCGGCCTTGAGGGCGTCGAGGTCGGCAGGCTTGGCGGCCAGGGCGGCCTTGGCGATCTTCTCGGCGTAGGCCTTGAACTTGTCGTTCATGCCCACGAAGTCGGTCTCGCAGTTCAGCTCGACGACCGCGCCGGACGTGGCGTCGTCGGAGACG
This sequence comes from Eggerthella sp., assembly GCF_048329335.1. Taxonomy (NCBI): domain Bacteria; kingdom Bacillati; phylum Actinomycetota; class Coriobacteriia; order Eggerthellales; family Eggerthellaceae; genus Eggerthella; species Eggerthella sp. The sequence continues at coordinate 8,452 of NZ_DBFEGU010000234.1, forward strand.
ATGGCCATGACGGTGCCTTCGTTGGTGGCACGGCCGGCCTTCTTGGCCACGGCGGCCAGACCGCGCGTGCGCAGCACGTCGACGGCCTTGTCCATGTCGCCGTCGGCTTCGACGAGCGCCTTCTTGCACTCCATCATGCCGGCGCCGGTCATTTCACGGAGTTCCTTGACCATGGAAGCGGTAACAGCAGCCACGTTGTTCCTTTCTCTCACGATGCCGCGGCCTTGGGACGCGGCGGGGTGTCGAGCGCCGCAGCGCGGGAAGGGCGCGACGGCGCGTTCAGTGCGGTAGATGCGCAGATCAGCTTATTCGGCGGCAGGGGCAGCGGCCTCGGCGGGCGCGGCCTCGGCGGCAGGGGCCTCCACGGCGGTAGCCTCGACGGCGACCTCGCCCATGTCGGCGGCGGTCACCGGCACGCCCACGCCGGCGATGACGGCGTCGGCGATGAAGTCAGCCAGCAGGCGGACCGAGCGGATGGCGTCGTCGTTGGCGGGGATGCCGAAATCGACGTCGTCCGGATCGCAGTTCGTATCGAGCGTGCCCACCACGGGGATGTCGAGACGACGGGACTCATGGATGGCGATGGCCTCGCGGTTCGTGTCGATCACGAACACGGCGTCGGGCGTGCGCTTCATGTTGCGGATGCCGTTGAGGTTCGTCTGCAGCTTGGACAGCTCCTTGTGCAGCAGGATCTGCTCCTTCTTGGGCAGCACGGCCATGCGGCCGTCGGCCTCCATGGCCTCCAGCTCCTCCATGCGGTTCACGCGGGAGCGGATGGTCACGAAGTTGGTCAGCATGCCGCCGAGCCAGCGAGCGTTCACGTAGGGCATGCCGCACTTGTTGGCAGCGTCGGCGACGGCCTCCTGGGCCTGCTTCTTCGTGCCCACGAACAGCACGGTGCCGCCCTTCTTGGCCAGCTCGGACACGAACGTGTACGCCTGGTCGAGGCCCACGAGCGTCTGCTTGAGGTCGATGATGTAGATGTCCCCGCGGCTGCCGAAGATGTACGGCTTCATCTTGGGGTTCCAACGGCGCGTCTGATGGCCGAAGTGGCTGCCCGCATCGAGCAGCGAAGTAATGCTGACTTTCGTCATGACTCTCTCCATTCGTTAGTCCTCTGCTTGCGGTCATCCCCGAGATCCGCAGCCTTTTTCAGTTGGCCACTAGCGGATCGGGTCGCGCAAGCATGCGTATTTAGAAACTGCAGAAGTATACCACGCCCCCAAGCGTTTGCAAGCGGAAAGCGCAAAAGGACGCAGTTGTGCGCGGTTGCCCACAACTGCGAGCGGATACGGCGAATTCGCGGCCGGCCGACGGCGGCGCCCACGTTCAAGCCGAAGACGAGCTGCGCAACGAGATCAGGCGTCAGTACGACGCCCTCAAAGGAGGGATTGGATCGTGAAATCGGGGGCGCCGTTGTAGAAGGACACGTCGACGCGGCGATCCATCATGACGGAGTGGACGAGCAGAGCGGCCGCGGCGGCGAAGCAAGCGAACAGCGCCAACGGCACGAACGAGAACATCTGAATCGATTGGAGCATGCCGGGCATGAACATGCCCAAGACGAGCAGCGCGACACCGCCGCCGACGCCCCGCATCTTCCGACGGCGCGCTTCCGCCTTCTCCTCCGGCGTGTAGCAGTCCTCGACCACCGGGTGCTCCTTGCGAAATGCCGCATGGCTGCGATACGCCGGAACGAAAAAGCACAGGCCGAGCGCGATCCCTACGAGGTGGACGACGATGTTCGCCGAAACCGTCGTGCTGTTGTAACCGCCGCCTGTCACGAACATCGCCACCCCGAAGCTCATGACGATCACCGCCACGCTCGCAGCGACATCCCACGCACGGCGGCGCATGTGCTCGTCGTAGCCGTCCTTATCGACAGGCATGGCTGCGGAGGCTGGCTCGGCCTCCACGATCGCCTCGCTCGCCGTCGCGCAGCCGGTTAAGTCGCCCCGTACGAGGTCGTCGAGCGAGCACTCGAACAGGTCGCACAGCTTGATGAGCTTGTCCATCTCGGGGTAGCTTTTCTCGGCTTCCCATTTTGCCACGGACTGGCGGCTCACGCCGAGCAGCGTCGCAAGCTGCGCCTGGCTCAAATCGCGCGTTCCGCGCAGATGCTGGAGGTTGTCTCGGAAGCTCATAGGATTCTCCTCTCGCTTGCCTTCTCCCTACAGCATGCACCGAAACCGCGGTTCCCTCAACCAACTTTCGGATGCTTTTCACGGTTTTTCTCGACAACCGGAAGTTGTCACCGCTGCTTACCGGCCGGTTTGCGCATGGCGCGGGCGTAGAAGAACGCGACGAGCAGCCCCGCCGCCGCGATGACGACGGCTATCGAGAGGGTGTGCTCGAACGCCGCGGCGTACGCCGACGCCTTCGCCGCGCCCGCCGCCGTGTCCCTGAGCACGTCGGCCGACAGCACGCCGACGAACAGCGACGAGCCGATGGC
>NZ_DBFEGU010000235.1:0-8465 GCF_048329335.1 Eggerthella sp.
CCCTGCAACGCCCGAAGAGCTGCTGGCGACGTTCGATCTCGCCGCGCTGCCGACGACCTTCGACGACCTCGTGCAAGTGCGTTGGAGGTAAGCCTACCGGAGTCGCCCCGCCGCAGCGACTCCGCTGCCGTGGGCGCAAAACGGCACCCATGACATTTTCTTGAGGCTATCCACTGGGAAATCGTATATCGAAAAATTCGCCATCAGGGGTTTTGGTCGACGTCGCGCCCGCACGGCACGCGCAAATTGCCATGGGTGCCGTTTTGCGCCCACAACGGCGAATCGTTCGCCGACCCCCTGTTTTCTCAGCTGAAATTCCCTCACTCACGCATTTTGCGTGAGAACTTTCGCCATAATTCCTCCACATTTCATCCAGAATGCAGATAGTTTCGCCATCGTTCGCTGCCTAAAGTTAGCCCAACGGAGGAATGCAGCGAAGGGGGAGGCGCATGACTGCCATGCAAGATAAAACCGTCGTCGACGCGAAAGCCGTCGAGGATCGGATGGCTGCAATCGAGGACACGGTATGCCGCCATCCGCTCAACCGCGAGGTGCTCTATCGCATGCTCGCGTACTGCGCCGAGGAGCGCGCGTTGGACGACCTTGAGCGCGAAGCAGCATCCTGGCCCGAATTCGAAACCGCTACCCAGAACCAGTACCGCCTGGCCGAGCATCTCGTGCGCGCCGGCGGGCTGGATAGGATCGAGCGAGACGAGCGCGGCGCCATCGTCATGGAGCAGGACAAGGAGGGTCTCGACGAGGACGCCGTCGACGACCTCGTGCGTTCCGTAGCGTTTCGCACCACCGAAGCGGGCGCGCGCTTCGTCGAGCAGCATCGCCCTCAGGCGCGCCTCGTGGAGTTGCTGCAGCTCGCGCCGGAACGCGCCGACGTGTATATCGAGCTGCTGGAGTTCGTCCGAGCCCGTCCGCGCGCCTACAACGACATCGTGGAACTGCTGCGCGGGCGCCCCGTGCTGGAAACCGTCGTCGACGGCGAGCGGCGGCGCATGCAGCCCAGCGTGTTCGTGGACAAGCTGGAGCGCTCGGGCGCTTTGGTCTGGAAAGAAGGTTGGTGTCTGACGGAGGAGGGGGACGCGTTTCTGCGGGATCTGAAGGCAAGCGAGTAGAACCATCATAAGGAGAAAGGTTGGAGAACATGGCTGAAACCACGTTGACACGTCGAAGCTTCGTCAAGGCGTCCGCTCTGGTGGGCGCGACGGCGGCGTTCGGCGCTTCGATGGCCGGCTGTATGCAGGAGGCTCCGCAGGAGCAGGCTCCGTCCGGCGGCGGCGCCGACGAGGGTCTCGTGAGGATGAAGACGTCCTGCCACGGCTGCATCCAGATGTGCCCGGCTATCGCGTATCTGAAGGACGGCGTCGTCGTAAAGCTGGAAGGCGACCCCGACGCGCCGGTAAGTCGCGGAAGCCTGTGCATCAAGGGCCTCAACCAGCTGCACACCATGTACAGCCCCCGCCGCGTGCTGCATCCGCTTCGGCGTGCCGGCGAGCGCGGCGAGAACAAATGGGAGGTCATCAGCTGGGACGAGGCCGTCGAGGAAGCGGCCACGCATATCTGCGACGCCATCGACAAATACGGCCCCTATTCCTTCTTCGCCAGCGTGGGCGGCGGCGGAGCCTACTCGTTCATGGAGGCCATGACCCTGCCCATGGCGTTCGGGTCGCCCACCGTGTTCGAGCCCGGCTGCGCCCAGTGCTATCTGCCGCGCTGGAGCATGTCGAAGCTGTTCTACGGCGGCAACGACCAGTCCATCGCCGACAACGCCGTGCAGGAGATATTCCGTCCCGACCCCGACAACAAGGCCGAGGTCGTGGTGCTGTGGGGCGCCCAGCCTTCCGTCAGCCAGACGGCAGAATCGGGTCGCGGCATGGCCGAGCTGCGCGCCAAGGGCGTGAAGACCATCGTGGTCGATCCCAACTTCTCGCCCGACGCGGTGAAGGCCGACGTGTGGCTGCCGGTGCGCCCGGCCACCGACACGGGCCTGCTCCTGTGCTGGTTCCGCTACATCTTCGAGAACAAGCTCTACGACGAGCAGTTCACGAAGTACTGGACGAACCTGCCCTTCCTTATCGACCCCGAGACGAAGCTGCCGGTGAAGGCGCAGGAACTGTTCCCCGACTTCCAGCAGACCACGCCCGAGAACACCCCGGCCTACGTCTGCTACGACCTCAAGACGAACGCGGTGGCGCCCTTCGAGTTCTCCGCGCCCGCCGACGCCGCAGTGAACCCCGAGATCTTCTGGACGGGCGACTTCGAAGGGAAGACGTACAAGACCGCCGGCCAGATCTACAAGGAAGAAGCCGATCCCTGGACGCTCGAGCACACCGCCGAGAACTGCTGGCTCGATGCCGACAAGATCGAAAAAGCCATCAAGATCTACGCCGAGGCCTCCGTTGCCGGCATCGCGAACGGCGTGGCGTCGGACATGACCGAGTCCGCCTCGCAGGTGCCGCTGGGCTGCATGGGCCTGGACTCCATCATGGGCTACGTCAACAAGCCCGGCTGCACGATGACGCAGTACGGCGCCGCCGGCGCGCCGCCGACGAAGCGCCCGGTCACGTACAACAACGGCTTCGACGGCATGTTCTCGGACATGTACGGCATCGGCGCGGTCATCGGCATGAGCGATGCCGAGAACGAGGCGCGCGCGAAGAAGCTGGGGGAGGAGAACCCGCAGCAGAAGCTGGCGAACCAGCTGCTCGTCGATCGACTTGGCATGAAAGACCACAAGGGTCTGTACGCATGGTGCCACAGCCATATCCCCACGGTGCGCGAGGCCATCGCCACCGGCGAGCCGTACAAGCCGCGCGTGTGGTTCGACATGTCGGGCAACAAGCTGGCCATGCTGGGCAATGCGAAGTCGTGGTACGACGTGTTCCCCGAGGTCGACTACATCATCGGCCAGTACCCGATGCTCACCTCCTTCCACATCGAGGCCGCCGACCTCGTGTTCCCCGTGCGCGAGTGGCTGGAAGAGCCCATGGTGAACATGACCCAGCTCAACACCCAGTGGCTGCAGAACGAGTGCGTGCACATCGGCGAGACGGTGTCGCACTCCATCCCAGCCGCGCAGGTGGTGGCGAAATGCGCGGAGAAGATGGGCGGCGAGCTGCCCGGTCTCAAGCCCGGATACCTGGGCAGCGCCACCGAGGAGGAGGTCAAGGCCTCCGTCGCCGAGACGCTGCACGCGCCCAGCTGGGACGAGCTGGTGAAGGACGCCGACAAGTACGTGCCCTACGTCACGCCGGCCAGCGAGTACTTCCATTACGGCCAACATGAAACCGTGGTGGACGATGGCCTGCCTGCCGGCTTCGGCACCGAGTCCCGCAAGATCGAGGTGTACTGCCAGATCCTGCTCAAGCTGGCGCGCACGGGATATCCGTTCTGCTATCCGGAGCCGCAGGAGCCCTGCGAGGACTACAGCCCCATCTGCTCGTACATCGAGCCGGCGGAGAGCCCGCTGTCCGACGAGGAATACCCCTTCGTGCTCACGTCGGGCCGCGTGCCGTACTTCCACCATGGCACCATGCGCCACGCCGCGCTGTCGCGCGAGCTGTTCCCCACGGCCGAGATCCGCATCAATCCGGCGAGCGCCAAGGAGCTGGGCATCGAGCATATGGATTGGGTGAAGGTGACCAGCCGCCGCGGCGAGGTGCACGCGCGCGCCTACCTCACCGAGGGCGTGCATCCGAAAACCGTGTGGATGGAGCGCTTCTGGAACCCGGAGTGCTACGACGAGTCCCAGACAAACCCGACGGCCGGCTGGCGCGAGTGCAACGTGAACGTGCTCACGAAGAACGACGCCCCGTTCAACGAAGTGTACGGCTCCTACACGAACCGCGGTTTCACGGTGAAGATCGAGAAGTCCCAGAAACCCGCGAACGTATGGGTGGAGCCCGAGGAGTTCGCGCCGTTCCTGCCGACTGAGGAAATGCTGTCCGAAGCTCAGACGAAGGATGTGTTCTGATGAGAAACTGCCTGGTTATCGATCTCGACCGCTGCAGCGGATGCGACGGCTGCGTTGCGGCCTGCAAGCTTGAGAACAACGTCGATTTGGGCGTGTACTACAACCGCGTGCACGCCGTGGGACCCACGGGCACCTTCCCGGACATCGAGCAGTACTGGATTCCCCTGCAATGCCAGCAGTGCGAGAACCCCGGCTGCATCGAAGTGTGCCCGACGGGCGCATCGTACCGCGACGAAGCCACGGGCGTGGTGCTGGTCAATGCCGAGGAGTGCATCGGGTGCGAATCGTGCCTGAAGGGCTGCCCGTACAATGTGCGCACGCTCAATCCGAACACGAATGTGGTGGAGAAGTGCACGTTGTGCTTCCAGCGACATGAGGAGGAGGACTGGGTGCCGGCCTGCGTGCACAACTGCTGCTGCGGCGCGCGCTACTTCGGCGACCTGGACGATCCCGACAGCTCCGCTGCGAAGGCTGTTGCAGCGGCTGGCGCGGAGAACTGCCACCAGCTTGACGATCCGCACGGGCTCAAACCGGCGACGGTCTACATCTTGTCCGCCGCAACGGCGGCATGGCAGGGCGATCCTGTGACGACGGACCGCGTGTCCGCATCGTAAGCCCGCGCGCTGCAACCCGTCCCGGCAGGCCGAACCCCTCCCAAGGCCTGCCGGGACGCGGCGGCGCGTCCAAGCCAGGGGTCGAGAAGCAACGAGAAAGGGGAGTCACGATGATGGAGACGCAGACCTGCGCGGGCCTCGTGTCGGCGCTCGAGGGTCGCGCGGCGTTCTACGACGTGGTGGCGGCGCTGTACTACAAACCGCTCGCCCAAGAGCAGATCGACCACATCGCCGAGGGAGGCCTTGCGGCATTCGCCGGCGCGGGAGAACTCATGGCGGAGGGCCTGCACGACATGGAGCGCGCGCTGTCGAAGCGGCACTCCGGCACGCGCCAGGAGCTGGCAGTGGACTTCACGGGCGCCTTCGCCGGGACGTCGTCGTGGAAAGGCCGCTACGCCACGCCCTACGAGTCGGTGTTCACGAGCGAGGAAGGCCTGCTGTTCCAGGACTCCTACCACGAGGTGTACCGCCTGTACCGCCAGAACAGCGTGCGGAAAAGCCCCGGCTACGACTTCCCCGACGACCACCTGTCGTACCTCTGCGAGTTCCAGGCTCTCCTGGCGAGCCGGGCCGTGCGCGCGCTCGAGACGAACGATGCGGAATGCGCGCTCGAACAAGTGCGCCTTTCGCAGCACGTGCTGCACGACCATATCCTGTCGTGGTTCGACGACTTCGAGGAGCTGGCGCTGCACTTGGTGAAAACGCGTTTCTACCGCGGCGTGCTGAAGATGAGCAAGGGCTTCTTCCTGTTCGACGCCGAGGTGCTGGCCGATATGGCGGAGGAGTTGGAGAGGCTATGACGTTCGCGCTGGTGCTCGCATGCACGGTTGCCGCCTGCTTCGCGCTGCGCAACCCCCTCAAAGCCTGCCCGATGGCGTTCTACGCGGCGGCCCTGCTCGTGGACGTCGCCTTCGTGGCGGGGACGTTCTGGGGCATGCCCCGCGACGCATGGAGCGTGTTCTTCGTCCTTATCCAGAAATGCCTGCTGCCGCTTGCCCTGTTCGTCGTGGTCATGTACATCGGCGTGCTGGATCGCGGCTCGCGCGCCTGCATGTGGCTCAAGCCCGTGCGCGCCGAGCTGTCTATCGTCGCCTGGCTCCTGTCGCTCGGCCACGTGGCCGTGTACGGGGCCACGTACCTGCCGCGCATCGCGTCGGGCGGGGCGACGAACGGCAACGTGGCCGCCTCGTTCGCGGTGGCGGTCGTGCTGCTGGCGCTGCTGGCCGTGCTGGGCGTCACGTCGTTCAACCTGGTGAAGAGGCGCATGCGCACCGAAACTTGGAAGAAGGTGCAGAAGCTCGCCTATCCGTTCTTCCTGCTCACGTACGTGCACCTGCTGCTGATGCTGGCCCCTTCGGCGCTGCATGGCGGCGTTGCGGCGACGACAAGCGTTGCGGTATACTCGATCGTGTTCGCGGCATACGTCGTTTTACGGCTCGTCCGCGCGGCGAAGGAACGCCGTATCCGCGAAGCCGTCTGACGCTCGAGGGGAAGCGCGCGGTTCGGGCTGTCGTCCGTTTCGGGAGGGGGAGTCGACGGCTTCATGAAGGGATTTTTCGAAAAGCTCGTCAAGGCGTGCCCTTCGCTGCCGTTTTTGGCGTTGGGCGTCTGGCTGGCATGGGCCTACATCGCCTACAGCGGCACGGCATGGCTCTCCGACACGGAGATGAACGGCGCCAACATATCAACGATGTACATCGTGTCCACGCTGACGTTCGGCATCGTGCTCTTGGCGTCCACCTTTCGGGCGGCTCGCATACGGCAGCTGCTCGACCGCCCCGCCGTGGTGATCGCCGGCGGCGCGTTCGCTTCGCTCGGCTGCCTCGTCATCGTCCTCATCGGGCCGTACTACCTCACGAAGGTGCTTCCGTACGACCTGATCACCGCTCTTTTCTACATCGCCAGCGCCTGCACGGGGCTGGGCACGGCCGTCGTCGGCTTGAAGTGCGGGCAGCTCTACGGCGCCATCGCGCCGCGCAAGGCCATCCTGTACACGGCGCTGTCGCACGTGGCGATCGCAGTCATCTACTTCACCGTCATCGGATCGCCCTCGTGGCAGCCCGTGCCCGGCGGGCCGTCGCTCGCGGGCATCCTCGCCTTCGTGGGCATGCCGCTTGCGGCAGCCGGAGCCGCCGCGCTGTCGTTCATCGCACCGTTGGGCGAGAAGGCGGAGCGCGGCGAGAGCCGCTCCCGCTTCCCGCGCTCGTTCTGGAAGCTGGCAGCCGTCACGTTCGCGTTCTCGTTCGTCGTGGTTGCCCTGCGCTCGATGCTCGTCGAGGTGTCGCCGATCGACGTCACGTTGGACAACACGCGCCTGGTCATGCTGCTGCGCATGGCGATGGCGCTCGTCTTCGCAGCGGCCGCCATCGGCGTGGAGGGCGAGCGGTTCGATTTCGGAAAGATCTACTCCGTCATCATGGCCGCCGTCGTGGCGCTCATCGCGTTCTGTCCCATCGTTGGCGTCACGCACCTTGGATGGAGCGCGCTCGTCACGTTCCTCTCGGCGGTCTTCGAATTCGTGCTGTGGTGCATCCTCGCGTTCGTGGTGTACCAACGCCATATCTCGGCCGTGCTCGTGTTCGGCTTCGGTTACGGAGCGTTCATGGCGGGGTCGGGAGCAGGATGGCTGGCGGGCGTGCACGTGTTTCCGCAGATAGCAGCCACGGGCAACTCGATCGTGCTGTACCTCGTGCTGGCGTTCGCAGTGCTGGCCTGCGCGTTCGTGCTGTTCTCGGAGAAGGAGTTCGATCGTCTGTTCAAGCCCGAAGGGGAGGGGGAGGCCTCGCTCGACGACCTGCTGGGCGACGAGCTGCCCGGTATGCGCCCCGACGACGCTGACGCGCATACGAACAAGAAGGGGCGCTTCGGGCTGGCCATCGATGCGCTAGCCGATCAGGCGGGGCTGTCGCGACGCGAGAAGGACGTGCTGCGCTGCCTTGCCATGGGCTACGATGCCGGCGCCGCAGCCAAGCGCCTTCAGGTGTCGTGGAATACCGTGCGAACCCACACCCGCAACGTGTACGCGAAGCTGGATATCCATTCGCGCCAAGAGCTCATCGACCTCGTCGACCGCGCCACCGAACGTACGCAGGAGCGCTGATCAGACGAACAGAATCGAGAGCGCGGTCATGACGGCGCAGGCTCCCAGCAGCAAGACGAGCAGGCGCACGCCGTCCTTCTTGAAGCGATCCCGATAGTTCTGCTCGTCGCGACCCGCGAACAGCGTCCAAAGCAGGCTCAGGCAGAACGCCACCAGCGCTATGTTGTTGAGGATGGAGGAGGTTTGCGCGAACGCCGGCACGCCGGTCATCTTGCTCATCTCGTAGGCCATGAGCGTGGCCGTCACGGCGAAGCAGGCGACCATCACCCATGCCGCGCGCTTTCCCGTATTAGCGGTTCCTTCGGGGAAGAACGTGCCCTTCTTCGCCTTCTCGGGCTTGGCGATGAGGAACAGCCAGCGCCCGTTGTACAGCTGCACTGTCAGCAGCGCGAACGCGACCAGCAGCAACACGCCTAGAACCAAACGAGCGATCTCCATCCGCATTCTCCTTTGTTCCTCGCAAGCGGCGTCCGTCGCCGTTGCCGCATCGTAGCCGCAGCCCCGGGCGGCGTCTCCCGCCTCGTCGTTTTCACGTCCTTGGAAGTATACGGCATGCACGGCCCTTCCGGCCACCACGTGACGCGAGATGTCCCGAAAGCGGAAGGGTCTCTCGCACGGTGCGTCGTGCGAGCACGATGTTTCGGGAGCTCGCGTCGGAGGCGCCTTCCCGCCGAGCATCTTGAGTCCTCCCCTCGGTGCATCCGAAAGCGCCTCCGTTGGCGAAAAATCATCGGATTCGGAAGTTTTCAAACGGATAGCAGACGTG
>NZ_DBFEGU010000236.1:0-1789 GCF_048329335.1 Eggerthella sp.
ATCTGGCGGATTCTCTCGCGCGTGACGCCGAACTCGCGTCCGACCTCCTCGAGCGTGCGGGGATGGCCGTCCTCCAGGCCGAAGCGCAGGCTGATCACCTTGCGCTCGCGTTCGGCCAGGCCGTCGAGCACCTTCGACAGCTGCTCTTGCAGCATGCTGAACGAGGCGGCGTCGGGCGGCACCACGGCGGCATCGTCCTCGATGAAGTCGCCCAGCTGGGAATCCTCCTCCTCGCCGATAGGCGTTTCCAGCGACACGGGCTCCTGCGAGATCTTCTGGATCTCGCGCACGCGCTCGGCAGGCAGACCCATCTCCTTGCCGATCTCCTCGGGGCTGGGCTCGCGGCCGAGCTCCTGCAACAGCTGGCGCTGGATGCGCACGAGCTTGTTGATGGTCTCCACCATGTGCACGGGGATGCGGAGGGTGCGCGCTTGACCGGCGATGGCGCGCGTGATGGCCTGGCGGATCCACCAGGTGGCGTACGTCGAGAACTTGAAGCCCTTCGTGTAGTCAAACTTCTCGACGGCGCGGATGAGGCCGAGGTTGCCCTCCTGGATAAGGTCGAGGAACAGCATGCCGCGTCCTACGTAGCGCTTGGCGATGGACACGACGAGACGCAGGTTCGCCTCGATAAGCTGCTGCTTCGCGTCGATGCCCACCTGCTCGATGCGGCCGAGGCGGCGCTTCTCGCGGCGCTCGAGCTCGATGCCCTCGTCCTCGGCCTTCTCAAGCTCCTCCATGGCGGCCACGCCGGCCTCGATCTTCATGGCGAGGTCGATCTCTTCGGCGGCCGTGAGCAGCGGGACCTTGCCGATCTCCTTGAGGTACATGCGGACGGGGTCGCCCGTGAGCATGGTCACGCTGGCGTCGGCATTGCGCTTGCGCACGGAGCGCACCTTGCTCTTGCCCGCCACCTTGGGCAGCTGAACCTCGACCGTCGCCTTAAGCTCCTCTTCAGGAATGCCTTCGAGCAGGTCTTCGTCGTCGCTGTCATCGGACAGGGGGCTTTCAAGCTTATCGTCGTCGAGTCCGTCGCCGGCGTCGACCACATCAGGCTCGTCGTCGAGGGCGTCTTCCTCCAGGATGTCTTCGGCTTCGATCGAGGCAACCGCCGCGTTGTTCCGCTCTTGGGCTTGCTTGCTTGAGGCTTGGGCCACGTGATCTTCCTTTCCGACCGGACTGCGCGCAGGGCATGAGTATACATACGCACCAGGCGCAAAGATACAGCCAAATAATATACCACACTTTTCCGTCATCTTGCTGACGAATATGACGCTTGCGCAGGTTTTGCGAGGCTCGCGAACTTGCGCCGCAACCGTGAGCCTACCCCTTGCGCGGCAGGTAGCTGCGCAGCGTCTCGTAGAGCTGCTGGGCATCGAAGGGCTTGGGGATGAAGCCGTCCATCCCGGCAGCGGCCGCGTCCTCGCGGTCCTCCTGGAACGTGTTGGCCGTGAGCGCGATGATGGGCACCGTGCGAGCGTCTTCCCGATCGAGCGAGCGGATCTCGATCGCCGCCTCGAGGCCGTCGAGCAACGGCATCTTCACGTCCATCAACACGAAATCGAACGCTCCCGGCTCCGAAGCTTCGAACATGTCCACGGCTTCGCGCCCGTTCGCCGCACGCCGCGCCTCGACGCCCTGCATGTCGAGCAGCGCCACGGCGATCTCGGCGTTCAGATCGTTGTCTTCGGCAAGCAGCACGCGCGTGCCCGCAAGCGACCGGTCGGCCGTTTCCGCAGGGGTCTCCTCGTCCCCCAAAGCCTCCTCGTCGGCCGTCGGCAGCTCCAGC
>NZ_DBFEGU010000237.1:0-1134 GCF_048329335.1 Eggerthella sp.
ACGACCTACACGCCGATGCGGAAGGCCTCGCGCGCGAGCCCATCGAGAACGCCATGAGGGCGGTCGGCAGGCATTCCAGGGCGGGAGACGATGGGGCGGGCGCGAAGGCCGCAGACTGCCCCGTACACAGCTATGATGACGATTCGGGTGCCATCGGTCGGCACTTCGCGCGGAAGGACGCCACCGGAAGCGCTTCCGCGGCGGCCGTCCAGAGCGGAGGATACGAGGAGGCGGGTGCGGTGGCAGATGCCCATCCCGAAACCCCTACCCCTCCGGTGCGTAGCGCAGAGTCGGTCGATACCGGCGCGGAAGGGAAACCCATCCGGAATACCGCCGGCGACCCAGGTGGGGCCATGACGGCGAAAGAGGGCGCGCGGCTCGCCGAATCGCGTGCACAGGCCCATGAGCGCCGCCGCGACGGCATCGGGCGGCACGGGCGCCCATCCGAGCGCGCCACGGACGATGGCGGCGAGATCGACGTCAGACGCCCGCATGGACGGCGCTACCGCCGCGAGGAGAACGACAGCGCCGGAGGCAACGACCCCGAGCGCCATGCGATGCGCCGGCGCCGCGATGTCGCGGCCAAGCCCGAGCCCGAGGCCCCGCCGGAGAAGTACTACCCGCACGGCAGGCCTCCGCGGGAGACGGCAGGGCACGCGAAGAGCGCCGCGGCCAGGACCGCGAAGGACCGCGGCAAGAAGAAGAAACCGCCGACCGGCAGGGGATCGACGTAGGAAACGCAAGGAGTTCGATATATGGCTGAAAAACTCGAGGTCGTCGAGGACGGCGCCGAATACTACATGGTGACGGTCTCCGAGTCCGTCACCTTCAGCTATCCCGTGCTCGCCACAGATATGGAGGCGGCGCGCGAGAAGGTCGCCGCACTCATCGAGGCGGGACGCGTCCGCGCTCCGCTCGACCTGGTCGGGGCCCCGTGCCGCCGCGAGGGGATCGAGGTCGTAGGCGCCGTGGAGTCCGAGGACCTGAGCTGTAAGCAGGTCTGCGCCCAGACGCTCACGCCCGGCGAGGCCGAACGGCTCGTTGACGACGTCGAGGCGGGAAAGCTCTACGAGAAGACGCCGCCGCAGATGGCTCATGCCGCCAAGTCAATCCTCAGGAAGACCGGTTCGGGCA
>NZ_DBFEGU010000238.1:0-1430 GCF_048329335.1 Eggerthella sp.
GCCTTGGGCCAGGCGCGCGCCGTAGACCTCGTCGATGAGGGCGGCCAGCTCGTCGGCCGTCTTTCCGGCGGCGTCGATCTGCCCCACCCGCACGCCGGGGTAAGCTTTGTTCGCGTTTACGGCGAAGTCCGCAACGCCGAAGACGAGCAGCGCCGCGCACACGAAGACCACGGCGAGCGCGATGCGGCTGCGCGCCACGAGAGCCGCGAGCGCGCGGAACAACGTCGCAAGCCCCTTGCCGACCAGGGCGAGCAAGGACAGCAGCACGCCGCCGACTGCGCCGAGCGCTCGGCGCGCGGCTCCTCCTGCGAGATTCGAGCGTGGCGCCTCCTTCGTCCAGACGGCGGGCGTGTTGTAGGAACGGGAACCGCGCGGCCGTTGCGCGGAAGAACGAGTCTGCCGCGACCCCTTGCCCGCGTTCGTCCCGCCGCGGCGGGGCGGCATCGTCGGAGCGCGCCGCGGCGCGGAGGCGGCGGGACGCTGGGGGGCGCGCTCGCGCATCTCGCGCGCAGATGGCGCTCGGCGAGCAGGATCGGGTCGTCCGGTGCGGCTCGCGTTCGCTTTTCTGGGCGTCCGGGCGGCCATGCGCTACCGCGTGCTCTCCGCCTGCGCATCCTTGACAGCACGCAGCTTCCGCAGTGCCGCAGCGATGTAATACGCGGTAGTGACCAGCCCCAGCGCAAGTCCGGCATATACGAACCAGATGCCCCACGAACAGGGCAGCCCGTTCAAACCCGGCAACCAAGCCGCGTCCACGAGACCGAGTCCCGGTACGAGCGGCCAGTTCAGCAGCAGGCCGGCGAAGCCGACGAACAAGAGCGTCGTGGCCACCTTGCCCGGAAAGATGACGGCCACGCGCACGCGAAAGCGCTTGAGCAGCACCGCGCCGCCCATGAGCAGCAGCAGATCGCGCACGAGCACCACGAGGATGATCCACAGCGGCAGACGTCCCACGAGGAACAGGCCGCACACGCCCGAGATCATGAGGATGCGGTCGACCGCCGGATCGAGCAGCTGGCCCAGACGGGACACGGCATTCGTCCGGCGGGCGATCTGCCCGTCGATCCAGTCGGTGCCCGCTGCCAGCGCGTACAGCAGCGTAGCCGCGACGTTGAAACCGTTGAGAAGCAGCACAAGGAAGACGGGCACGAGGCACAGCCTGACGAACGAGATGATGTTCGGCACGGTGAAGATGCGGTCGCTCACCTGGTCGGCTGCGCAGCCCTCATCCTTCTGTCCCATACGAGCATCCTTCCCTTCCGCGCCGTCTCTCGACGCAAAAACCGGGCCATGCGCTCGGGCCCGGTAGAACGTGTTCCGATTTGCACCATTCTAGCAGGTTTCCCCAGAACCCCGTCCTTGTTCACGTCTTCAACGGGATTTCCATTCGCCCGCGCACCTCGCGCGACGACGGCCAGAGAGTTCCCCTC
>NZ_DBFEGU010000239.1:0-6471 GCF_048329335.1 Eggerthella sp.
TGAAGCGCACCGTGGGTCCCGCCAGCGCGAATTCCAGCACGGGTGCGCCGGGGTCGTTCTCCACCAGGAGGTTCGCGATGGCGAACGCGCGATGATCCATCACGCCGTTCGTGGAGAAGCCGCTGCCCTGATAGCCGAAGCGCCCCACGTCCTGGATGGTGGTGATCACACCGGGTTTTTTGACGACCAGACCCATGCTACTCGCCTTCCACGAAGATGCCGTACGAATACGTGCCCGCGGCCAGCTGCGCTTCGATGGCGGTGTACTCGTCGGGCGTGATGGGCACGAAGCGCAGGTACTCGCCCGCTGCGTACAGGATGGGTTCCTCACGATCGGGATCGTAGGGTTTGAGCGGCGTGCGCCCGATGATCTGCCAGCCGCCGGGGGAGGCCAGCGGGTAGATGCCCGTCTGCGCGCCGCCTATCCCGACGCTGCCCGGCTCGATGCGCGTGCGCGGCACGGCCAGGCGCGGCGTGTGCAGGCGCTCGTCGAGGCCGCCCAGGTAGGCGAAGCCGGGAAGGAAGCCCAGCATGTCGATGAGGTAGTCGCGCTCGGTGTGGATGGCGATCACTTCGTCTTCGGAAAGGCCTGCCAGTTGCGCCACGTTCGCCAGGTCGGGGCCGAACTCGCCCCCGTAGCACACGGGGATGGGCACGATCTTGCGGATGCTGAGGTCGGCCTCGCCCACGTCGCGCAGCTTGGAGCGCAGCTTCGTGGACAGCTCGTCGAACGTGATGACCAGGGGGTTGTAATACACCATAAGCGAGCAGAACGTGGGCACCAGCTCGGTGATGCCCCGAATGGGATCTGCGGTAAGGTTGTCTGCGGCCATGCGGATCTTGGCGCTCGTCTCCGCGGATATCGCATGGGCGAATTCCAAGTTGAGCGCCGAGTCTCCTGCGATGGTGATGGTGAATCCCGCCATGCAATTCCGTCCTCTGGCGTGTGCGTCGTCTTATGATGTGCGCCCCGTGCTACACTTGTAGGCTGGTCACATAGATAAGGATTGTAGCATATATGGAAAAAGCGCTTTTCCTGGCCGCGTTCTTTTTCGCATACACGGTCCAGGCCATCACGGGATTCGCAGGGAACATCTTCGCCATGCCGGTGGGCACGACGCTGCTGGGCCTGGAATCTACGGTGTCCATCCTCAACGCGATGGGCTTTTTCGCCTGCGGCTTGCTGACGGCGCTCAACATCAAGAGCGTGAATTGGCGCGAGCTTGGCAAGATCCTGGGCGTGATGATCGTGTTCATGGTGCTGGGCATTTGGCTGGATACCCTGGTGCCCCTGCATATCCTGTTGAAGATCTACGGCGTGATCATTGTGATCATCGGTATCAAGAACCTGGCGGTGCCCCAGCAGAAGTTCATGCCGGAATGGGCGCTGTGGATCATTCTCGCTCTGGCCGGCCTGATCCAAGGCATGTTCGTGTCGGGCGGCGCGCTGCTGGTCATCTACGCGGTGCAGAAGCTGCGCGATCAGCAGCAGTTCCGCATCACGCTTTCCGCCGTGTGGACCGTGCTCAACCTTATTTACGCAGGCATCGCGTTTCAGCAGGGGCACTTCACGGGCGACGTCGTCCAGATCATCGTGTTCTGCGTGCCGTTGGCCGTGCTGGCCACGTTTCTGGGCAGCAAGCTGCAGAAGAAGATCAGCCAGGAAAGGTTCCTCAAGCTCACGTACGTGCTGTTGTTGTGCGTCGGCGTCATCTTGCTGGTTACGTCGTAGCGTTCGGCGGCGCGCGGAGGTGCTGCTTGGGGTACAATGACCCCAGATGCAATCGAGGGAAAGGAACGACCATGGCGCAGGAATACGCTCGTATCTTCGCCGCGCTCGACGGCGCGTCGACGCAGGAAGCGGTCGCGCAGCGCGCGGTGACGCTCGCTGCGGACAACCACGCGAAGCTCATGTTCGGCCACGTGATCGATTCGGTTCCCTACGAGGCTTCGGGCGTCGATTTCGAAGCGCTGTGCGCCGAGGGCAAAAAGCGCATCGAAGCCGACCTGGCCGACGTGTTGGCTGCGGCGCGCCAGAACCCGGACATTCCTTCCGTGGAGGTGTCTGTGCATGCGGGGCGCATCGCCGACACGCTGGAGCACGAGCTGATCGAGCCGTTCGAGCCGAACCTCGTGGTGTGCGGCGAGCGCGGGCTGTCGAACATCAAGTACGTGTTCGTGGGCAGCGTGTCCACGTTCCTCATCCGCAACCTCCGCTGCGACGTGCTGGTGGTGAAGCAGTAGGGAACGAGGCAGAATGAGACAGGTGAACGGGGCCGATGGCTCGCTCCGTTTTCTGCGAGAAGAAGCGAATCGCTCGATCGGTTGGAGCCGGTCGGGCGATTCTCGTTTCAGCCCGCCGAGGGGGGGTAGGGCTTGACGACGGGCATCGTGCGCTGTCGGCTACCCCTCGCGGCACAGGTCGATGATGTCCTGCTTGGAGTGGACGTCGAGCTTTCGGTACACGCGCTTCGTATACGTCTTCACGGTGTTCTCCGAGACGTCGAGAGCGCGCGCGATGGCGGCCACCGTTTCCCCGAGGGCCAGCAGCTCGAGCGTTTGACGCTCGCGGTCGGTCAGGCCGTGTTGGAGGGCTAAGCGCTCGCACGGGTTCGCGCGGGTGACCGCGAGGGGCGCTGATGCCGGTTGGTCGTCTCCGACGGCGCATTGTCGCCCGAAAGCCTCGGTTTCGGGTGCAAAAGCGCGGTTTTCGGGCGACAATGCGTCCGTGGAGTGCGCGGGCGCGACGTCGGCCAAGCGAGGCTGGCGCATGAAGGCCGCCAGTTCCGCACGGGTATGCACGTCGAAGGCTCGGTAGATCTTCTGCGTATGGTATTTCACGGCGCTCGGCGAGAGGTAGAGATCCTGCGCGATGCGCGCGATGGTGCGACCCTCTAGAAGCTGTTTGAAGACGGTGGTTTCCAGATCGCTCAGCCCGTAGGCGGCGGCGACGAGATCGGGTTCGGGCGCGGCGACGATCTGGATCGGCGCGGAGGCAAGCCGGGTTGCGTCGGCGGGTTCCGAGGCGGCGCCGCCGGACGGTCGCGCGTCTTGCTCGGGCGGCGGTGAAGGCTGCGGATCGCTGCGGCGCGGGATGCGCTCGCGGCCAAGGAGCCAGGAAGCACCCAGCATGACCAGGTACAGCGTTCCCAACCCGATGAGGGCGAACCCGGCGTTCGTCCCCGGAAGGTACACGCGGGTCAGCGCACCCGCTTCCGTTCCCGCCAGCAGGCACAGCAGCGAAACCGTGTCGCTTGCAGCGTACAGCGGCATGACGGGTATGCGCGCAGCCTTTCCCACTTCGGCGATGGTGCAGGCCAGCACGATGCCGCACATCATGTAGCCCGTGGTGGCCAGTGTGCCGGCAATAGCGGGAGGGACGGCTTCCGTCAGCCCTGGCAGCACCAGCAGGCCCAGCGCGGAAAGCGGCAGCGCCACGCGGTAGCTGCCTTCCAGCTTGAACGGCTGGCGAAACAGCAGCGCGGGCACCGACATGATGACCAGCACGCAGGCGGAAATCCCCAGCACGAGGTACTGCATGAGATCGGGATCGATGTCGGGTTGCCCCGATAGGCTGGTGACGAACCCGCTGAGCAGGGCGAACAATCCTACGGCGAGCACGCCTTTGCCCACAAGCGGCGCGACGTCGGCTATCTGGCTGGAGAAGGTGCGCTCGATGGGCCGTGCGACGCGCAGCCGGGTGGCGCAGGCGCATGCCGCCAGCAGCGATGCCAGGGTGATGGGGATGTACCATTCCTGCGGGTATTGCAGCACGATCGCGCACAGCGCGGTGGCGGCCGCATGGCTGCCCAGCAGGAACAGGTAGCTGGTGCGGTAGGAAAACATCGGCAGCGCCGACAGCCACAGCAAGCTGAGCACCGCCTGGCCGACGCCGATGAGCACCGTGCCCGCCACGAACCCGGGCTGCACGCCTGCGCTGCATGATCCCGGCACCAGCGCGAATCCTATGCACAGCGCTACGGCGGCGAAACCGGCCGCCTTCGAGCCAAGGGGCTCGTGCGCGACGTTGCGGTACCGCAGGGCGACGGCTACGAACGCTGCTGCGTGCGTAGCGCCGAGCACCGGCATGTATGTGCCGTCGTCGAATGAGGGCACGCTGGCGAACGCGGTGGTCGCATGGTAGCTGAGGATATTGGCAAGCAGGAGAAACGCATATCCTGCGTAGCATGCTGCGCGCGTAGCCATGTTCGATCTCCCCTCCATGCCCCGAGCCATCCGCTTCCCGTGCGGATGCCGCGCCCTGCCCTACATGATACCCGTCGCGAAGCGCCGCGCTGCTCATTTTGGCCGTTTCGGGTGACAGAAAACCGGGTCTTGGCGGCTCTGGGTGATGCCCGTTTGCCTGCCGCTTCGTATGCTGGAGGCGTGGTTGGCGGCCTTTCGGCGGTCGTCCATTTCGTCAAAGGAAGAGGGAAGGGGATCATTATGAGAGAGCAGAAACTCACCCGTCGCACGTTTCTCGGCTTGGGCGCGACAGCTGCGGTGGCCGGGGCGGCCGGCCTCGCGGGATGCGCGCCGGCTGCGAAAAGCGATGCGGGCGCAGACGCAGGCGCGGCCGAGGGCGGCGCGGCAGGTTCGGGCGGCGCAGCGACGGGCGGCAACCCCACCGAGTTCGTGCCGTCGTTCATGAACCCGCCGGCGCCCGTCGACGAGTCGAAGGTAACCGAAACCGTCGACGTCGATGTGTGCGTGGTGGGCCTCGGCCTGGCGGGCGTGTGCGCGCTGCGCGAAGCCGCGGAGTCGGGCGCGAAGACGTTCGGCTTCGATAAAGGTTCCGACGTGGGCTACCGCTCGGGCGAGTTCGGCACGTTCGGCAGCGAGATCCACAAGCAGCTGGGCATCGAGCAGCCTGAGACGCAGGAAGTGGTCAACGAGCTGATGAAGGTCATGGGCAACCGCCCCAATGCGCAGCTGCTGAACTATTGGATCGCGAACTCCGGCCCGGACTTGGACTGGTACATCGGCACTGCCGAGCACGAGCTGCTGACCAGCGACCACGACGTGCCCACCGACCCCGAGAAGCCCTACGTGTTCCCTGAGCGCTTCCCGGTGAACGAGAACTACAATTGGCGCGAGGAGAACTACCCGTGCTTCCCCGGCATGGTGCACCTGCTGCCCGATCACGGCTGGGCCATGCACGGCACGCTGGAGGCCGCGCAGAAGGCCGGCGCCGAGGCGCGTTTCAACCTGAAGGGCGAGCAGCTCATCAAGGAAGGCGACAAGGTGGTGGGCGTGTACGCGTCCGACGAAGACGGCAACATCGTGCGCGTCAACGCGAAGAAGGGTGTCGTGCTGTCGTGCGGCGACATGTCCAGCGACACCGAGATGCTGACGTACTACGCGCCCCAGGCCACAAAGTACGGCTGCTTCTTCAGCACCATGGACAAGAGCGGAAAGCCGGTGAACACGGGCGACGGCCACAAGATGGCCATGTGGGCCGGCGCGGTCATGGAGGACGGCCCCTATGCCCCGATGACGCACAGCCTGGGAACGAACTCCGTCGGCATCGACCCGTTCCTCATGGTGAACCAGGACGGCAAGCGCTTCGCCAACGAGGACGTGGGAGCGCAGGAGCTGCAGAACGCCATCAAGCGTCAGAAGGGCGGCGTGTCGTACCAGATCTTCGACAGCAAGTGGAAAGAGCAGCTGTCGGCGATGCCCCAGTGCTTCGGCGGCGTGACGCACTACATCCCGCCCGAGCAGGAAGCCGAGTACGAGCACGCCATCAACCACTTCGCTGCGGGCTACGCCTCCGACACGTACTTCCAGGGCGAGATCGAGCAGGGCTCCATCATCCCGGCCGATTCCATCGAGGAGTTGGCGAAGGCCGTGAACATCCCGGCTGACGCGCTGGTGGAGACGGTGGAGCGCTACAACGAGCTGGCGCACGCGGGCAAGGACGCGGACTTCTCCAAGGTGTCCACGCGCCTGTTCCCCATCGAGAACCCGCCGTACTACGCGGTGCCGTTCGGCGACTCGGGCATGTTGGTGCTGATCGGCGGCATCGACTGCGACGTCGACTGCCGCGCGCTCGATGCCGAGAAGAACCCGGTGCCCGGCCTGTTCGTGGCGGGGAACACCATGGGCGGCCGCTTCCTGGTGGACTATCCCGTGACGGTGGCCGGCGCCAGCCACTCGATGGCCATGTCGTTCGGTCGCCTGGCCGGTCGCAAGGCGGCAGAAGGCAAGTAGCGCGAAGCCCTGCGGCGCGCGCGCTGCGCGAGGCCTCCTGTACCGTACCGCCCAAGGCCGCTCGCCTCCCTCCCCGAGCGGCCTTGGTCTTGCGCGGCGCTACTGCGGCAACACGTAGCGCCGCGCTGGTCCGAAATCGTCCGGCAATCGTCCGACAATCGTCCGAAATCTACCGGCGATCTACCGAAAATCGTCCAAAATCTACCGAAATCTACCGGTCGGTGTGTAAGCGGGGGCGGTTGGGCGGGGCGTCGGGGT
>NZ_DBFEGU010000240.1:0-2410 GCF_048329335.1 Eggerthella sp.
GGCTGCATGCTGTCGTGCGTGTGCGCGGCGTTCGCGACGGCGAACCCCGATGCGCTGCTCGACGCCACGGTGGCCGCCGTCGCCGGCATGGGGCTGGCAGGCCAGATCGCCCAAGGCCGCATGAGCGGCTACGACGGCAACGGGTCGTTCCGCACGTACCTGCTGGACGCCCTGTACAACCTCGACGGCGATGCCCTGGAAGCGGGCGCGCGGGTCGAAGAGCTAGCATAAGGAGGAGCGCATGTACCCACGGGAGAATCTGCGCCGGGCGATGGCGCTGTACGCGGTCACCGATCGCGCGTGGCTGGGCGAGCGCACGCTTTCCGCGTGCGTCGAAGAGGCGCTTGCGGGCGGTGCGACGTTCGTGCAGCTGCGCGAGAAGGACGCTCCCCAGGCCGAGGTGGTGCTGCGCGCCCGGGCGCTCGCGCCGCTCTGCCGCGAGGCGGGCGTGCCGTTCGTGGTGAACGACGACGTGGAGGCGGCTCGCATCGCGGGCGCCGACGGCGTGCACGTGGGGCAGGACGACGCCGCATGCGTCGAGGCGCGCGAGAAGCTGGGGCCCGATGCCATCGTGGGCGTGTCGGTGCAGACGGTGGAGCAGGCGTTGGTCGCCCAGGCCGACGGCGCCGACTACTTGGGCGTAGGAGCCGTGTTCGGCACGCCCACGAAGCCCGATGCCGCCGACGTGGGGACGGACGGCCTTGCCGCCATCTGCGCCGCCGTCGATATTCCCGTGGTGGCCATCGGCGGCCTGAACGAGCGTACGATCCCCGAGCTCGCGGGGACGGGAGCCGACGGCGCGGCGGTGGTGTCGGCCATCTTCGCGGCTGAGGATATCGAGGAAGAGACGCGTCGTTTGCGGGCGGCGGTGCAAGCAGCGCTCGGCGCATAGCCGACGCTCGCCGATAGAAAGGAAAGCGGTATGGAAGCAGTGCTCAGCATCGCGGGTTCGGATTCCAGCGGCGGCGCGGGAATCCAGGCCGATATCAAGACCATCGCCGCGCACCGCCTGTTCGCCGAGACGGCGATCACGGCGCTCACCGCGCAGAACACGCTGGGCGTGACGGGCGTGCTCGACGTCGATCCGGCGTTCGTCGCGAAGCAGATCGACGCCGTGTTCGAGGATATCCGGCCTGCCGCCGTGAAGGTGGGCATGGTGTCGTCGGCCGCCATCATAGAAGCCGTCGCCGACGCGCTCGAGCGCCACGCAGCCGCCAATATCGTGGTAGATCCCGTCATGGTGGCCACGAGCGGCGCCCGCCTCATCGGCGACGATGCGATCGAAGCTTTGAAGGCGCGCCTATTGCCGCTTGCGGACGTGGTCACGCCGAACATGCCGGAGGCTGCGGTGCTGGCCGGGTTCGAGGTTGTAGACGAGGCGTCGATGGAACGCGCCGCGCTGCGCCTTGCCGAGGCGGGGACGGGCGCTGCCCTTGTGAAGGGCGGTCATCGCCATGATCGCGCCGACGACGTGCTGGTCACGGCGGAGGGCGATGTCGTGTGGCTGCGCGCGCCGCGCGTCGACACCGAGAACGCCCACGGCACGGGCTGCACGCTCTCGTCCGCCATCGCCTGCGGGCTTGCCAAGGGTCTTCCGATGGAAGAAGCGGTGCGCGCCGCAAAGGACTACGTTCGCGGCGCCCTCGCCGCCGGCCTCAACCTGGGAAAGGGAAGCGGCCCCCTCGACCACATGTGGGAGTATTAGGTTCCGGCGGCCTTCCGGCCGCCGGAACATGCCGATGCTGCGGCCGCCCATGGCACCCGATCTCGCGGCGATGCCGAGGGCTCGCGTACCGAGGTACGCTTCACCCTCGCCATCCCCACGATCTCGGGCACCATGGCCGCCCTCGCTGACTTACTACGCCGACCTGCGCGCCCGTTTCGCGCTTAGCGCGAAGCTCCGATCCGTCACCGCTCGAACACGCACGTCCCGCCCATGAAGGTGGCCAGCACCTTCGTCTTCTGGATGTCGTCGGCGTCGCAGGCCAGCAGATTGCGGTCGAGCACGGCGATGTCGGCCAGCTTGCCCGCTTCCAGCGTGCCCAGCTCGCTGCTACGTCCTGCCGACGCAGCACTGCCCTGCGTGTAGGCGCGCAGAGCTTCGGCCATGCCGATGCGCTCGTCGGGCAGCCATCCGCCTGTCGGCTCGTGGGTGCCCGGGTCCTGCCGCGTTACCGCGCTGTACAGCACGTCCATCGAGTTCACACCTACCACGGGCGAGTCCGTGCCGAACGCCAGCACCGTGTTGTCGTCCAGCAGCGTGCGGAAGGGCCACATGTACGGAACGCGTTCGGGCCCCAGGTCGCGCTCGGGGCCGCCGGGATCCAGCGTCATGTGAGGAGGCTGCACGGCGGCCACCACCTGCAGATCGGCCAGTCGCTTCATATCCCCGGGCAGGAAGTTCTCCAGG
>NZ_DBFEGU010000241.1:0-9560 GCF_048329335.1 Eggerthella sp.
GGGCCGCGGGGGAGCCATGTCCATCATAGCTATATCTGGTTGGGCAGTCTGCGCACGGCGTTCATGCTGCTGGCCATCGTGGTCTTCTCCTCGTTCTCGGCTATCATCGGCGCCATCTCCGAGGGCGAAGCCATCACGCGCGGCGACATCCCCATGCTTTTCATCGTCATCGGATCCGTGATCGCCGGTATCGTCGTGCTGGTGGCGCTTGTGGCGGTCTACCAGGTGATCTCGTACAAGCATCTGTACTACGAGCTAGGGCCCGAGGAATTCAACCTGTATTCGGGCATACTCAACAAGAAGCGCGTGCATGTGCCCTACCAGCGCATCCAGTCCGTCGACCAGCACGCCACGCTCATCCAGCGCATCTTCGGCGTGTGCAGCGTCAGCATCGACACGGCGGGCGGCGCGGCGAACAAGGCCGTCATCGTGCCGTATGTGCAGAAGACGCAAGCTGAGGAGCTGCGCCGCGAGCTGTTCGCGCGCAAGCAGTACGCCGTAGCCGTGCGCAACGGTGCCGCGCCCGATGCCGCCGTTGCGGCGATGGCCTCTGCAGCGGGCGTTCCCGCGCAAGCCTTGCACGAGGGCGCCAATGTGCTGGACGCTCCCGCCGAGATCTGGCAGGACGTGCGCGGCGTGTTCGGTGGCGCCGCGGTGGATACGGGCCGCGTGACCTACGAGTACGGCATGTCCAACAAGGAGCTCGTGTTCACCGGCCTGTCGAACAACACGGCGTTCTTCGTCGTGGTTGTCGGCATCGTCGGCGCCGTTTCCCAGTTCATGGGTCAGATGGCGCCCATCCTCTCCGGTTCGATGGAGCCGCTCGTTGGCAACGTTGTAGCCACGAGCGTTCGGCTGTTCGGGGGCAGCCTCATCGCCGCGGGCGTGGCGACCTTCCTCGCTGCGTCGCTCGTGTTGTGGCTGCTGTCTGCCATCGGCGCTTGCGTCTCGTACGGCGGCTTCCGCGCATGTCGCCGCGACAACCGCATCGAAGTCGAGCACGGCCTGCTGCAGCACCGCTTCCAGGGCGTCGACGTCGACCGCGTGCAGTCGGTGATGGTGAAGCAGAGCTTCATCCGCCGTCTGCTTGGCTACTGCGAGCTGTCGCTGGGCAAGATCGATGCGGCGGCTGAAAACTCCGACGACCAGCAGAAAGGCCTCAGCCAGCAAGGGCTCGTGATCCATCCCTTCGTGAAGATGTCCCGCGTGCCCGAGATTCTCGCGGGCATCGTTCCCGAGTTCGCCGACGTTCCCACCGAGAACATCCCGGTGGCGCCCGTGGGGCTGCGTCGCGCCCTCATCCGCCGATGCATCATCCAGGGGACGGGCTTCTGGTTGGCCGTCCTCGTGGCGGCAGGGCAGATCGCGGTGAACCTCCTGGCGGATCCGGCCGTGCCTGACGGAGCCATGACGTTGTTCTTCGTCAACAACGGCGCGCTGTTCGGCTATGCGCTTGCGGTCGTGCTGCTCGTTCTCGACGCGGTAGGAGCCGTGCTGTGGTTCCGTGGCTCGGGGTTTGCGTACAACGAGCGTTTCATGCAGGTGAGCAACGGCGGGTTCGCTCGCGAGACCATCAGCTTCCCGCGCAAAAAGATACAGTTCGGTTACACGAAGACGAATCCTTTTCAACGCAATGCCGGCACCGCTACGGTCAACGCGCGCACTGCAGCAGGGGTTGGAGGCACTACCATCAGGCTTATCGATGCCCGAGAGGATGATGCCCGTGCGTGGCTTGCTTGGCTCAAGCCCCACGGAAATGTGATACAGTAGCACCATGAACGCATCAACTACATCCGACGCCAAAGGCGCTCGAAGTACCGGCTCCGGCCGCAGTGCCGAGAGCCCTTCTTCGGTCGTGCCCGAAACAGAGCACCGGCCCGCTCCCGGTTGGACGCCTTCGCAATTCAAGCCGAACGACTACGCCAGCATGCACGCGCTGCGCAACGAGGTGTCGCATACGTCGGCCAGCGCCACGAACAAAGCTCGCGACATCCGCGAGTACACGCTGGGGGAGGAGATCGCGAACTCCGTCACCCATGGCTTGGGGGCGCTGTTGGCCATTGCGGCCATCCCCATCCTCGTGGTGCGCGCGCTCGACGACGGAGGCGGCATCTACCTGTTCGCCGCGCTCGTGTACACCCTCACGATGCTGCTGGAATATACCATGTCCACGCTGTACCATGCCATCGCGGTAGACCGTGCGAAGCGCGTGTTCAAGGTGCTCGACCATAGTTGCATCTACCTGTTCATCGCCGGATCCTACACCCCGTTCTGCCTGATCTCGCTTGCCGATTCCGGCGGCGTGTGGCTGTGCGCCTTCGTGTGGCTGGTTGCGTTGGCGGGCGTTGCCTGCGAGGCGTTCTGGGTGTTTCGTCCGCGCTGGGTGTCGGCCGTGCTGTATCTTCTCATGGGCTGGTGCGTCATCTGGTTCCTCCCTGCGCTCATCGAGGCCATCCCCGGGCCGGGCCTGTGGCTGCTCGTGGGCGGCGGCATCTGCTACTCCATCGGGTGCATCTTCTACGTGTTGAAGAAGGTGCCGTACATGCATTCCCTGTTCCATCTCTGGGTACTCGCCGGAAGCGTTCTGCAGTTTCTGGCCATCTTCTTGTACGTTATGTAAGCGGTCGCGTGCATAAGCGCGCGGGCATGACAGCCCCACGGGTGCCGCGAGGACGCAGCGCGAAAGCGCCTCTCCGCGCGGCCAAAGCGCAGAGGTTGCGCATCGTCCGCTTGTCGAAGGAGTTGCAGAAGTACCATGGATATTTGGATTAGCATCGTCGTCACGTTCGTGCTGGTGCTGGTGAACGGCTATTTCTCGATGTCGGAGATGGCGTTGGTGAACGCGCGCCACGTACTGCTGCAGCACGATGCCGACGAGGGCGATAAAAGCGCCCAACGCGCGCTGGGTCTGGCCGCCGATTCGGGGCAGTTCCTGGCCACCATCCAGGTGGCCATCACGCTCGTCGGGTTCTTCGCCTCCGCGGCTGCCGCCACGAACCTCTCCGATCCGCTGGCGCAGTGGCTGTCCGGCTTCAACATCGGGTGGCTTTCCGTTATCGCGCCCGGTTTGGCCCCCGTGGTCATCACGCTCATCGTGTCATACCTCAGCATCGTGGTGGGCGAGCTGGTGCCGAAGCGCATCGCGCTGGCCGATGCCGAGCGCGTCAGCAAGATGGTGGCCGGACCGCTCATGGTGTTCCAGAAAATCGCTTCGCCTTTGGTGGCGTTGACCTCGGCGTCCGCGAACGGGCTGTCGCGCCTGTTCGGCATCAAGAACGCCGACGAGCGCCAGAACGTGTCCGAAGAAGAGATCAAGTACATGGTCACGGACAACGACGAGCTGCTCGAGGACGAGAAGCGCATGATCCACGACATCCTCGATTTGGGCGACATGACCGTGCACGAGATCATGACGCCGCGCGTGGACGTGATGTTCGCGGAAGACACCGACACGGTGCGCCAGACGGTGGAGCGCATGCGCGGCACGGGCTACTCGCGTCTGCCGGTGTATCACGAGGACATCGACCGCATCGTGGGCATCGTCCACTTCAAGGACCTCGTGGCGCCGCTCATGGACGGCAAGGAGCACGAGCCGGTGGCCGAGTACGCCTACGAGGCCATGTTCGTGCCCGAGACGAAGGATCTGTTCCCGCTGCTCGCCGAGATGCAAACGAATCGTCAACAGATGGCTATCGTCGTTGACGAGTACGGTGGCACCGATGGTTTAATTACCGTTGAGGACATCGTAGAGGAGGTCGTCGGCGAGATCGTGGACGAGACGGATCGAGAGAATCCGTTCATCGAGCAGGAAAGCGAGAACGTCTGGGTGGTCGACGGGCGATTCCCCGTCGAAGATGCCGCAGAGCTTGGATGGCCGGTGGAGGATTCGGCCGACTACGAGACCATCGCGGGCTGGCTCATGAGCATGCTCGACTCGGTGCCCCAGGTGGGCGAGGAACTTGCGTTCGACGGATACCGCTTCAAGATTCAGGCTATGCGCCGCCGTCGCATTTCGACGGTGCGCGTGGAACGACTGGACGATCCCTCCCCATCATGCGTGGACGCTGTCGAGGCGATCGACCGGGAGGAAGCGTGACGAGTGAAAAACGGCTGCTCCGTTCGCGAAAGGCGCTCATAGGCGGCGTCTGCGCGGGCGTGGCCGATTATTTCAACGTCGATCCTGTCATCGTCCGTATCATCATGGTGGTGTTCACCCTGGCCTCGGGCGGGCTGCTGGGCATCGCATACATCCTGCTGTGGATCGTGCTGCCGCTCGAACCGAAGGAGGAGGCGCCGCTCGACGTGCACCCCCAGTCGGTGCATTCCGAGACGTACGGGACGTTCGAATTCGGCGGCACCCCGCGCAAAACCGAGTCGGGGGCGCAAAATGCGCCCAATCCCGCGCAAGCGGCCGGTTGGCGCTATGCGCATCCCCCGTACGCCTCGGCCGCTCATGTGCCGCCCGAGCCCCCGGCAGGCGCATCGCGCGCCTCTGCCGCTGCGCCTGCCGATGCTTCTCGTTCGTATGCGCCTCCGGCGAGCCATTCGCATGAAGGGTGGATGCATGCCGCGCCGCAACAGCAGCCGCCGGCGAAGTCGTCGCGCTCGGGCGTGAAGGCTGCTCTGTTCGCGGGGTCGTTCCTGTTGTTTTTCGGCATGTCCGCTATGGTGGCGAGCATGGTCGAAGGCGTGGTGTGGTGGCAGTATTGGCCGCTTATCTTCGTTATCTTGGGCATCGTCGGTATGGTAGTCCCCGGCGAAGAGGGGCATCGCATGCGCCAGTTCGTGGACTCCCTTATCACGTTTTCCGCGGGAGTGGTGCTGGTGCTGATGAGCCTCGATGTCATCGGGTGGCGCTCCATCGAGTTCATGTTGGTGGGCCTATGGCCGCTGCTGCTTATTATGGTTGGGCTGCTGCTTCTGGGAGGCGCGCTCAAGTCGCCGCTGCTTACGTTGCTGGCAGGCTTGTGCTTCGTGGCGTTCTGCGTGGTGGGATTGCTGTGGTACTCGGTTCCGGGAGCGACGGAAGAGCTGGTTTTCTCGGCGCCGTACGGGCGCGAGTATCGTTTCGACATGCAGCCGTGGGAAAACATCGGTCTAAACGAGTCCGTTGTGATCTCGATAACCGAATGAGCGTGCTTGTCGCGTTACAGAGCACATAGTTCGTTCGCTTTTTCCCGTGTCCGCAACTAAGGCGAACCACCTGCTGAAATGCGCTTTCATTCACTGTCAAGCGAACAAATCGTGTAGGGCGTCTCCATAAAATTTTGCCCTCGGACCCCCTTGTCCGTTAAAATACGTTTTGTCACAACAGCATATCGCCCTTTCGGCAGCAAACCCTCACACAATTTACTACGCTGTCAACCGCTTCGGCGGCTGGGTCGTGTGCTGTTCAACGAAAGGTAACTGACGTTTTGGCTAAAAAGCGCTATATACAAAAGAAGTCGAACCTGGCTGCTAAAATTATCGCGGTCGGCTGCGCATCGTGCGTGCTGACCGGGTGCATCGGCTTCGGGTTCGCCTCTGCTGGAAGCGGCGCCGTGCACGATATCGATTCTTTCGGCATCGG
Organism: Eggerthella sp.; assembly: GCF_048329335.1. Taxonomy (NCBI): domain Bacteria; kingdom Bacillati; phylum Actinomycetota; class Coriobacteriia; order Eggerthellales; family Eggerthellaceae; genus Eggerthella; species Eggerthella sp. The sequence goes on from NZ_DBFEGU010000241.1 coordinate 5,570, forward strand.
CGGTGCGGACGCGAATGTCGCCATTGCCGATTCTGCCGACTTCGCCAACGTATCCGAGGGTTCCACCCGCGAGTCCACCGTGCTTACCAGTACCGCATCGCGCGACATCTCGCAAGGCATCGAAGCTATCGAAGCCGAGGAAGAAGCTGCTCGCATCGCCGCGGAGGAGGCCGCTCGTGCCGAGGAGGAGGCTCGTATCGCCGCCGCCGAGCAGGCGAAGGCCGAGCAGGAGGCCGCCGCTGCGCGCGATGCAGCCTCCGATGCCGTCGCCTCGCTTCCCGAAGTTGATTTCTCCGTGGGCAAAGAGGCTTTCGTTTCCGAGTGGACCTCCCGTATCAATGCATACTTGGCCGGCTCGCCCTTGGCGGGGCAGGGTGCCACGTTCGCCGAAGCTGCCTGGAGCAACGGCGTCGACCCGCGCTGGTCGCCTGCCATATCCAACACCGAAAGCTCCAAGGGCGCGCATTGCTTCCTGCCGTACAACGCATGGGGCTGGGGCGATAAGAGTTGGTCCAGCTGGGAAGAGGCTATCAACGCTCACGTAGCGGGCCTGGCAAACGGCTACGGCTACTCCATCACGTATGCGAACGCTGCCAAGTACTGTCCGCCTAATACGGATCATTGGTTCAAGGCGACTATCGGCCAAATGAAGACGATCTAAACGTTCCGCCGGCCACGAGCCGGCGGTTCCTTTTCCATCGTCGAATCCTTCTTCCGCATGCGTTCGAGACGATGGCCTTGCGGAATGTTTCACGTGAAACATTCGTTCCTAAGTGCCTGATTGCCACGTTACGCCTTTGTCGCCGTTCTATGGCGACGCTGGTCGTGCCCGCATCCATGCAGTATGCTAAGCGCAGCAAGAAATCGGCACCATGCGGGTGCCTGGTGAAAGGATCGGTATGAGCAACGTGATCGTCGTCGGCTGCGGCCGCGTCGGTTCCCAGCTGGCGAACATGCTGTCGGATAACGGCAACAACGTGTGCGTCATCGACAAGAACGTGAACGCGTTCGCGAACCTGGGGCGCAACTTCAACGGCTCCACGGTGCAGGGTGTGGGCTTCGACGAGGAAACCCTCGTCAAAGCCGGTGTCGAAGATTGCGACGTCATGGCCGCCGTCACCCAGTTCGACAACACGAACCTCATGTGCGCCGAAGTGGGCAGCCGTCTGTTCGGCGTGCCGCACGTCATCGCGCGCCTGTACAACCCCGATCACGAGCGCGCGTACATGCAGCTGGGCATCGACTACGTGTGCGGCACGTCGCTGGTGGCCGAGGACGTGTTCAGCAAGGTGGTGTCGGGCCACGGCGCCCATCTCGACACGTTCGGCGAGTTCGAGGTGCTGCGCTTCTCGCTGGACCTCAGCTCCACCGACAAGCGCACCATCCGCGTGGGCGAGCTGGAGCGCGATCACGACGTCCGCATCATCGCGTTCGAGCGCAGCGACGGCTCGGCCAGCTCTATTCCTACGCGCGACTCCATCCTCTACAACGGGGATTCGGTGCTCGCCTGCGTGCGCCATGAGCTGATCGAATCGTTCTCGCGCTATATCCAAGATTAAGGGAGACGGAGCATGTACATCGTTATCGCTGGCGGCGGCAAGATCGGCGAATACTTGGCTTCAGTGCTGCTTTCAAGCGGCAACGACGTGGCCGTCATCGAGGAGAATCTGGCCACGGCCGACCGCCTGTCGGTGGCGCTTCAAGGGCGCTACCTGGTCATCCACGGCGACGGCTGCGACTCGAAGTACCAGGAGGACGCGGGCATCCGGCGCGCCGACGTGTTCGTGGCCACCACCGGCCAGGACGACGACAACCTCGTGTCGTGCGAGATCGCGCAGCGCGTGTTCAACGTGCCGCGCTGCATCGCGCGCGTGAACAGCCCGAAGAACCTCCGCATCTTCAAGGAGGTGGGCATCGAGTGCGTGTCGTCCACCACGCTCATTGCGAACCTCATCGAGGAAGAGACGCTGCTGGGCAGCGTGAGCGTGGCCTCGTCGCTGACGCACGGCAACGTTACGCTTACCGAGATCGTGGTGCCGCGCATGCGCCATCATTCCAACGAGGCCGGCATCCTGGTGTCGTCGGTTCCCATGCCCGAGAACAGCCTGATCGCGGCCGTGTCGCCGAAGGACGACGACAACGTGGAAGTGGCCAGCGAAGAGACGGTGCTGTATCCCGGCGACAAGGCCATCGTCGTGGCCGACAACGAAGTGCTCGACGAAGTCCGGGCGCTGTTCAAGGGGCTGTAGGTTCCGTCGGCCTTGCGGCTAGACAGCGCCAAGCCATAAAGCGAAGTTGTCCGACCTGGTCGGACAACTTCGCTTTATGTTTTCCAGAGCGTACGGTTGCCTTGTTTCGTCTTTTGAACCCATTTTTTTGCTTTGCGACAATGGGGTTGCCGAAGGGGACGACCCCATCGGTCGAAGAGGACGGAGCGAGGAGGGGTTCGCATGAAACGTAATTTCAGCAACGAATCGGCAAGCACGAAGAGCATGTCTCGTAGGGCGTTTCTCGGAGGCAGCGCGGTGGCGTTTGGCACGGTGATGCTTTCGAGTGCGATGGGCGCTTGTTCGGCACCGGAAACATCCGAAGGGCGGGGCGCGGGCGCGTCTGCAAACAGCGAGCAGGTACTTTACGAGCTCTACGATACCGATATTCTTATCATCGGCGGCGGCCTTGCGGGGTCTCATGCGGCATTGCAGGCTTACAAGCAGGGAAAGGACGTTGCGGTCGTTGAGAAGGCTGCCTTCCATTTCGGCGGTGCTTGCGGCTACAACTGGTGCAACTGGGTGAACTTCATTCAGGCTGACACGCCGTGGGATCAATCCGAGGACTTCGTTTTGAACGAGTTGACGAACAAGAAGATCGCAAAGGCGACCCATGAAGCGTTTACTGTGGAGGAGCGCAATTTGCTGCTGCGCTACGCCCAAGAAGGCAACAACCTGTTCATGCGCGATGAAACAGGTGCGTTTGTGCCGGGCCTCGATATCCCGGGCTATCCGCTTTTCGGCATCTTCAACGGTTTCCCGCGATACTTTACCGATTCCGTGGAGCGTTCGGGCGCTCGCATCTTCGACCAGACCATGATCACCGACATCGTAGTCGAAGACGGTGCCTGCATTGGAGCGGTAGGGCTGCATGTGCCCACGGGAACGGTGCGCGTTTTTCGTGCAAAGTCGACCGTATCTTGCACGGGTGCAAGTTCGTGGATTTACGGGTGGAATACTGTGGCTCCCACTTCCATCAATTCACCGGACAACACAGGAGATGTAGATGCAGCTGCTTTTCGACGCGGTGCGGCTCTGCAGGATTCGGAGTTTTTTCAATTCGACCTCATCAGCATGTATCCGACGGGGCTTGCGGCGACGTTCGTAGGAGGCATCGGCGCTGACAATCTGTGCTGCGAATACATCTGCGATGCAAACGACAATTACTTTTTCCGTGGCATGGACTACTCCACGCTCGATCGCATCACGTTCACGCGCACAATCGCCAAGGCAATTCACGACGGCGGTGGATCGCCGAATGGCGGAGTGTACGTGGATTTCTCCAATCCCGAGGCGTTTGCGGCCATGGGGGAGGTGTATCGCCGTAACGTCGAGTTGTGGAAAGAGGTGTTCGGCATAGATGTGGCATCCACTAAGCTCGAATGCGCGCTTGAGGCTTATGAGCACGGTAGCAACCCGCGCGTTGATGAAAAGCTTATGGTGGAGGGCCTGCCTGGATTGTTCTGCGCTCGCGGTGGCGGAGTATACGGAGCGCAAGGCGGTTCATCGGTGAACGTTGCTTATCGAGACGGCTCATACGCCATGATGCAAGCTGTCGAGTATGCCGAGGGCGCGGGCAAAGACAAGCCGAAGGCGTTCACGTTCGATACGGTTGAAGAGGAGATTAACCGTTTGCACGAGATACGCATCCGTCAGACGGATGGTAAGAGGCCTCAGGAAATTACCCGTATGATACAGCGCGCTTGCTATCGGGCATGCCAGCC
>NZ_DBFEGU010000242.1:0-2850 GCF_048329335.1 Eggerthella sp.
GTGGTCGCCATCGCGGGCGCGGCGGCGGGCGCGATATGGTCGCTCGCTGAGCGCAGGCGGCGCGCGCGACGGGCGTGAGCGCCCGACTCCGGATTCGTGGCGGTTTTTCCTACAACCCCAGGCCCTTCGCCACGTTGGCGATGAAGTCCTGGACGTTCGTCACGATGCCGCGCGAGGCCAGAGAGCCGCGGTCGATGAGCTTGTTCACCGCGAACTCGGCGATGTCCACGCAGTAGAAGTACACCTGGCGCACGGTGCCGTCCGCGAGCACGCGGTACGATGGCGTCATGTTGCCCGTGGCGATGGTGTGCAGCATGGTGGCCATGCACACGACCGTGGTGGCTTTGCGCAGGTGGGAGCGCATGGCGTCCTGCGCATCGTAGGCGTTGCCCAGCACGCACGGAAGCGGGCCGTCGTCGCGGATGGAGCCGGCCAGCACGTAGGGCACGCCCTTCTTCTCCAACGCGTGCATGATGCCGCCCGACACCTGCTCCTCCTCGATGAACCGGCCGATGGAGCCGTACAGCCGCACGCGGTTGATGGTGTCCAGGTGGTTGTAGTGGCCGAGCGGGCGGTTCTCCTGCGTCTCGATGTCCTGGCCGAGCGCCGTGTGGAAGTAAGAGCCCTCCAGATCGTGCGTGGCCAGCGCGTTTCCGGCGAACACCGCGTCGACGTAGCCCGCCTCGATGATCTTGGAGAACGCCGTGCGCGAGAAGCCGTTGAACGAGAACGCCGGCCCCATCACCCACACGACGTAGCCGTGTTCGCGCTCGTGCTTCAGCAGCTCGTAGAGCTCGTCGTACTCGCGGGAGAACGCCGTCTCGCGCGAGCGCCCCAAGCGGAAGGCGAAGTTGTCGGCGTGGCGCCCTGCGTCGGCCAGCTCGCCTTCGCCGTCCGGCGCGGGGTCGAACCCGGTCGTGTGGACGTAGATGCCCTGCTCTCCCGACTCGGTGCGCCCGCACACGATGGCATCTCCCGCGCGGATGTGGCGGAACTCGCGCACGAAGATGCGTCCGTCCTCGCAGACGGGAACGCAGTCCATGCGGCTGTCTTCCGCGAGCAGCCATGCGCCGTCGATCTTGAAGTACTCGGGGTAGATGCTCATCGCGTGGTAGCCTTCTGGCGCCACGCCGTCTTTCGGCGCCGGCAGCAGCACGGCGTCGGGCGCGCCGGCCAGCGGCTCGCGGTGGAAGTCGGGAGCGGTGTAGGGGTTCAATGCGAAGCTCATGGGCTGCCTTCTCTCCAAGGCCGGCTGAGGACGTCCGGCTACTTTCGTTCGCATGCGATTATACACGGCGACGAGGCGAAGGCTTCGGAGGACTCGCCCGCATCGCGGGCTTCGCGCGCCGGCGAGTCTACAGCAGCTTGGCCAGCTTGTCGATGGCCGCGTTGCACGAGTGCCCCTGCACCAAGCCGACCTTCGCGGTGAAGGCTGTGAGCTCGATGCGCGCGCCGCCGCCCGTGGACACGAGTTCGGCGACGACGACGGCGGGGTTCGCGACGATGCCCTTGTTGAAGTAGGCGACGTAGGGGTTGCCCGTCGGAGCCTCGTGCAGCGTGATCAGGCTTTTGCGGATCTGCGCCGCCGCGCTGCGCAGCCTGTCGTAGGCTTCGTTGCCGGAGCGGCCCAGCTCCACGACGCGCGTCTCGGTGCGCAGCTTGGCCATCTTGGCATACGCTGCCGAGGAGTCGCCCATGCCGATGCCGCCCGCGACGGCTTCCAGCGGGTCGCCGCTCATGATGCCGTCGAGCACGGCCAACGGGTTCGCTCCGGCTTTCGCCTGGCCTTTCGCCAGGATGTTCCTGATCTCGTTCGTCGCTTGCATGGGCGGCTCCTCTCCTCGCGTTCCGAATGCGCCCATCATAGCTGGAGGATCCACACCGAAAGGACACCAAAGACGCAGCCGCGATCTGCCATCCCGAGCGAGCGAAGCGTCCTGCAGCGCGGCGTGTTCTTTTCCCGTTCGCGGCCGTCCGAAGGCGGCGGTTGCGGGTAGAATGGAACCTTATCGTCATCCCTGATTTCTGGAGGTCGTTCCCGCATGGTCGAGCGCGCAGCAGAAGAAACGTCGGAACCCGAGGACGCGGCTTTCGCGCACGGGTCGCTGGGGCGGCTCGCGCCCGCGTGGTGGGAGCCTGCCGAGGGTGAGCCGGAGCCCGAGCCGTGGCTTTCGCCCGACGCGGCGCTCGACCGCTTCCTCGACTGGACGACCGCGCGCGGCATCGAGCTGTGGTCCCACCAGGAGGAGGCGCTCATGGACCTCATGGTGGGCGACCACGTGATCCTCGGCACGCCCACGGGCTCGGGCAAGTCGCTCGTGGCGCTGGGGATGCAGTTCATGGCGCTGGCCACGGGGAAGCGCTCGTACTACACGGCGCCCATCAAGGCGCTGGTCAGTGAGAAGTTCTTCAACCTCGTGGAGGTGCTCGGCCGCGAGAACGTGGGCATGATCACGGGCGACGCGCACATCAACGCCGAGGCGCCCGTCATCTGCTGCACGGCCGAGATCCTGGCCAACCAGGCGCTGCGCGAGGGCGAGGCCGCCGACGTGGGCTGCGTGGCCATGGACGAATTCCACTTCTACGGCGACGCCGATCGCGGCTGGGCGTGGCAGGTGCCGCTGCTCACGCTGCCGAAGACGCAGTTCCTCCTCATGAGCGCCACGCTGGGCGACGTCAGCGCCATCGCGGCGTCGCTCAAGGAGCGCACGGGCACGGACGTGGATGTCGTCGCCGACGCGCCGCGCCCGGTGCCGCTGTCGTACGAGTACGTGGAGATGCCGCTCGAGGGCACGGTGGAGCTGGCCCTGCGCAAGGGCGAGGCGCCGCTGTACCTCGTGCACTTCTCGC
>NZ_DBFEGU010000243.1:0-1264 GCF_048329335.1 Eggerthella sp.
GGCTTATGAATTGCTGTTTTTTGTCGCTCCGTCTATCGACGAGGAAACCCGCGCAGCCGTTATGAAGCGTATCGACACCACGATCGCTGAGGGCAAAGGCACGGTTGACAACGTCGACAACTGGGGCAAGCGTAAACTCGCTTACGAGATCAACGGATTGACCGATGGTGACTACACTCTCATCGATTTCCACGCCGATCCCGCTGACGTTGCCGAACTCGATCGTGTTCTGCGCATCACCGACGCTGTGGAGCGCCACATGATCGTCAAGCGCACGGACCGCGACTAGGAGACGAGCGGGGACCTGGGCACCACCCAGCGTCCGGCATGAGAAGAGGTAGACACACATGAGCATCAACCGAGTTATCATCAGCGGAAACCTTACTCGCGATCCCGAGCTTCGCTCCACCGCGAGCGGGCTTCCCGTGCTGGGCTTCGGCGTGGCGGTCAACGACCGCCGCAAGAACCAGCAGACGGGCGAGTGGGAGGATTATCCGAACTTCATCGACTGCACGATGTTCGGCGCGCGCGCCGAAAGCCTCTCGCGCTACCTCGGCAAGGGCACCAAAGTGGCCATCGAGGGCAAGCTCCGCTGGAGCCAGTGGGAGCGCGAAGGCCAGAAGCGCAGCAAGATCGAAGTGATCGTCGACGAGCTTGAATTCATGTCGAGCCGTAACAGCGATTCGTCGTCGTACGGTGGCGGTATGGGCGGCGGTTATTCCGCTCCCGCAGCAGCCCCCGTGGTTGCCGCGCCGGTGGTTGATGCCTCTTCTTCGGTTTATGACGAAGATATCCCGTTTTAAGCGAAACGAAAGAGGTTAGAAATGTCCGATTACGCGAAGCAGCCGCGTCGCAAGTTCTGCCAGTTCTGCAAAGAGGACACGCAGTACATCGACTACAAAGACACGCAAATGCTGCGCAAGTACGTTACCGATCGCGGAAAGATCAAGCCGCGCCGCGTGACGGGTGCCTGCACCCAGCATCAGCGCGACATCGCGAACGCCGTGAAGCGCGCCCGCGAGATGGCTTTGATGCCCTACGCGGTGCCCGCCATCAGCGGTCGCGGCGACCGTCGCAGCCGCTAGGCGCAAGGAGGAACCATGAAAGTCATCCTGCTCCAAGAATTGAAGGGCAAGGGCGGTGAAGGCGACGTCGTGGACGTGGCCCCCGGTTTTGCCAACAACTACCTGCTCCCGCAGAAGGTTGCCATCCTCGCTACGAAGGGCAACCTGAAGCAGCTCGAGCAGCGCAAGCACAACATCGC
>NZ_DBFEGU010000244.1:0-2270 GCF_048329335.1 Eggerthella sp.
GGACTATCGCGGCATCGTCACGGACACCGCCTCCACGAAGGCGCGCATCACGGCTTTGGCCGAGCGCGTCCTGCCGCATCCCGAGAACTTCGTGCCCGGGCATCCCATGGCCGGCTCCGAGGTGAACGGCATCGAAGGCGCGCGACCCGACCTGTTCAAAGGCGCGCACTGGATCCTCTGTCCTGACGCCGACACGCCCGCCGAGCACTTCCCGCGCCTGCACGAGCTGGTCACCTCCATCGGCGCGCGCGTCATCGCGCTGCCGCGCGAGGACCACGACGAGGCGGTGGCCGTGGTCAGCCACGTGCCGCATATTATGGCGTCCTCGCTCGTGCAGCTGGCCAGCCGCCACGCCGACGACCAGCAGGCGCTCATGCGCCTGGCCGCCGGAGGCTTCAAGGACTCCACGCGCATCGCGGCTGGTTCGCCCGAGCTGTGGTGCGGCATCGCCTTCGACAACAAGGACGCGCTGTCCGACGGGCTCGACGAGATCCGAGGCATCATCGGCGCGTTCGCCGACGCACTGGCGTCCGACGACCGCGCCGCGCTCACTGCTCTTTTGGCCGACGCGGCGGCCGCGCGCCGCGCGCTGCCGGCCGCCTGGGTGCCCTCGACGGAGCGTCTGCTGGAAGTGCGCATCCCCATGGAGGACCGTCCGGGCGTCGTGGCCGAGGTAACCACCGTCACCAGCTCGGTGGGGTGCAACATCCAGTCCATCGAGATCGACCACGTCACGGAGGACAGCGCCGTGCTCAGCCTCGTGCTCACCGACGAGGGCGATATCGGCCAGCTGTCAGCCCAGCTCATCAACGCAGGTTTTTCAGTATCGTTCAGTCCCTTGACGGCAAAGGAGCATACCCATGTCGCATGAAGCAAACGCCACCGTCGTCAACCCGCTGCCGGCGCCCCTGCGCGGCTCGGCCTCTGTCCCGGGCGACAAGTCCATATCGCACCGCGCCGTGCTGTTCGCCGCCATGGCCGAGGGCACCTCGCGGCTTTCGGGCGTGCTCGACTCCGAGGACGTGCGCTCGTCCATCAGGGCCGTAGGCCAGCTGGGCGCGCAGGTGTCGCTCGAGAAGCAGCCCGACGGCAGCCTGGCGGGAGGCGTCACGGGATGGGGCGCCGCCGGCCCCTCGCAGCCCGATGCCCCCATCGACTGCGGTAACTCCGGCACCACGGTGCGCCTGCTCATGGGCGTGCTGGCGCCGTGGAGCGTGCGCGTGGAGCTGACGGGCGACGACTCGCTGCAGCGCCGTCCCATGCGCCGCATCACCGCGCCGCTCATGAAGATGGGCGCGCGCTTCGAGCCCGAAGGGCGCGAGACGCTGCCGCTCACGGTGTGCGGCTCCGAGGGCCTGCGCGCGATAACCTACGACGCCCCCATGGCGTCGGCCCAGCTCAAAACCGCGGTGCTGCTGGCCGGCGTGTATGCGCGGGGCACGACGACGCTCAACGAGCCCTCGCCCTCGCGCAACCATACCGAGCTCATGTTGCCCGAATTCGGCGTGACCACCACAGCGGCCGACCGCACGGCCAGCGTGACGGGTCCCGCTGCGCTTCGGGCCTGCGAGGTGCAGGTGCCGGGCGATCCGTCTTCGGCGGCGTTCCTCGTCTGCGCTGCCGTGTTGAAGCCCGACAGCTCCATCCAGGTGGAGAACGTCAGCTTGAACACCGCGCGCATCGGGTTCACGCGCACGCTCGAGCGCATGGGCGCCGATATCAGCGTGCGTCACACGGGAGCGGCGGGCAAGGAGCCCTACGGCATCGTTTCGGCGTGCTACACGCCGAACCTGCATGGGTGCGAGGTGCCGGCCGACAAGATCGCCACTATCGTCGACGAAGTGCCGGTGTTGGCGCTCGTGGCGGCTCACGCGCGCGGCGTCACCGTGTTCCGCGAGGTCAGCGAGTTGCGCGTGAAAGAGACCGACCGCCTGGCCGCCATCGTGGAGGGGCTTGAGACTCTCGGCGTGGACGCGTGGATCGACGGCAACGACCTGTTCGTGGAAGGCCAGCCGGGCTTGCAAGTGCCCGTCGGCGCCGCATTCGACTCGAAGAACGACCACCGTCTGGCCATGACCTGGGCGCTCGCCGGCCTGTGCGGCAACGCTCCCGTCGAAGTAGAGAACTTCGACTCCGTGAAAATCAGCTATCCGCAGTTCCTCACCGATATCGAAAGGTTGGCACGATGATCATTGCCATCGACGGCCCCAGCGGGGCCGGCAAGTCCACGGTCGCGAAGGCCGTCGCCCGCGAGCTGGGCTTCTCCTGCC